>CANJYY010000065.1 GCA_947479185.1 Caulobacteraceae bacterium | reverse complement strand
TGGCGCGCGGCCGGCGAGCCCGTGGCCTGGTTCTACGACCCGCCCTGGCGGCTGCCCTCGCAACGGCGCAATGAAGTCGCCGTGCTGGTGACGCGCGCGCCCTGACAGTTTTTCGGGGGTTGGCTTCCGGCGGGGGAGCCGACCAGACTGTGAATCACCGCCGGTCGCCGACCGCGCACAGCCTCTGACCCGGACGCCCCGACATGCAGCATCACCGCCTCGGCCGCAGCGCCATCTATGTCTCCAAGATCTGCATGGGGACGATGACCTTCGGCTCCCAGGCCGACGAGGCGATGGCGCACAGGATCCTCGACCAGTCACTCGAGGCCGGGATCAACTTCTTCGACACCGCCGAGAACTACCCGGTGCCGCCGAAGGAAGAGTGGGCCGGCACCTGCGAGGAAATCGTCGGCCGCTGGATGAAGACCAAGCGCCGCGACGAGCTGATCATCGCCACCAAGGTCTGCGGCCCGAGCCATGGCTGGATCAAGGGCAGCCAGCGGGCCGGCATGACCGCGCTGGACCGGCACAACATCGTCCGCGCCGTCGAGGGCAGCCTGACGCGCCTGCAGACCGACTACATCGACCTGTACCAGACCCACTGGCCCGACCATGACGGTCCCTATGAAGAGGTCGCGCGCGCGCTCGACGACCTGGTGCTGGCCGGCAAGGTGCGGGTGCTGGGCTGCAGCAACGAGACGGCCTGGGGCCTGATGAAGAGCCTGGGCGTCTCCGCCGCCGAGGGCCTGGCCCGCTACGAGACGATCCAGAACAATTTCTCGATGAACAACCGCCGTTTCGAGGACGCCCTGTCGCAGGTCTGCCTGCAGGAAGGCGTCAGCCTGATCCCCTACTCGCCGCTGGGCGGCGGGGTGTTGTCGGGCAAGTACAACGACGGCGGCCTTCCGGACGGCGCGCGCTTCTCCGGCTACCTCAAGATCGGCGGCCGCCAGGCGGCCATGGCCAAGCGATTCGTCAACGACAAGACCCTGGCCTCGACCGAGCGGTTCATGGCCATCGCCGCCGAGGCCGGCATGGCCCCGGTGACCCTGGCCACGGCCTGGAGCAAGCAGCACAAATTCGTCGCCTCGACCATCGTCGGGGTGACGCACGAGAACCAGCTGGCCGACATCTTCGCCGCGTCCGACCTGACGCTCAGCGATGAGGTCATGAAGGCCATCGACGCCGTGACGAAGGACATCCTCTACCCTATGGGGTGAGCCATGACCGACCAGACCAGACTCGCCGGCCCGACCTCCCACAGCTTCATGTCCCAGCGGCTGAAGCTGCACTACGCCGCCTGGGGTGATCCGGACGCCCCGCCGCTGCTGTTGCTGCACGGCGGGCGGGATCACTGCCGCAGCTGGGACTGGGTCGCCCAGCGGCTGGCGGATCGCTACCGCATCATCTGCCCGGATCTGCGCGGCCATGGCGACAGCGCCTGGTCGCCGGACGGCGACTATTCGATGGCGTCCTACCTCTATGACCTGGCGCAGCTGATCCATCAGCTGAAGCTGGCGCCGCTGACGATCATCGCCCACTCGCTCGGCGGCAACATCGCTCTGCGCTATACCGGTCTGTATCCAGACAACGTCAGCAAACTGGTCGCCATCGAGGGTATGGGCCCCTCGCCGAAGATGATCGCCGAGCGCGAGAAGACGCCGGTCGCCGACCGCCTGCGTGGCTGGATCGACGAGAAGCGCCAGGCCGCCGGCCGCCTGCCGAAGCGCTACCCGACCTTCGAGGAGGCGCTGGGGCGGATGAAGTCGGAGAACACCTATCTGACCGACGACCAGGCCCGGCACCTGACCGCGCACGGCGTCAGCCAGAACGAGGACGGCACCCTCGGCTGGAAGTTCGACAACTACCTGCGTGTCTGGTCGGCGCCGGACCTGAACCACCAGCAGATCGTCAGCCTGTGGGAGGCGATCACCTGTCCGACGCTGCTCTGCTACGGCGAAAAGAGCTGGGCCTCGAACCCGGAAGCGGATGGTCGCGCCGCCCATTTCCGCGACGCCCGCACCGTCAGTTTCGCCGACGCCGGCCACTGGCTGCACCACGACCAGTTCGAGCGGTTCATGGCCGAGGTCGAAGGCTTCCTGGCCGCCTAGGCCAGCAGCCGCGCGTAGACCGCCAGGGTCGAGGCGACCATGGTCGAGGCGCGGTACAGCTGCGACACGTGCCGCCAGGCGCTGTCCGACATCCGCGCATAGGTCGCAGCGTCCGTCCCGATGGCCGTGGCCATGGCGTCGGCGAGGGCCTCGGCATTGCCGGCCTCGAACTGCCAGCCGGTCTCGCCGTTGATCACCGTCTCGACCGGCGCGCCGATGTTGGAGGCGATCACCGGCCGGCCCATGGCCTGGGCCTCGACGGCTGTGCGGCCGAAGGCTTCCGGCTCGAGCGACGGCACCAGCACATAGTCGACCCCGGCATAGGCGGCGGCGATGTCGCGGACGTCGCCGACCAGCTTGACGTGATGCTCCAGCCCGCCTGCTGAAATGCGCGCCAGCAGGCCGGCGGTGTAGTCCGACCGACCCTGGTCGCTGCCGGCGATGACCAGCTGGAAGGTCCGCACGCCCCGTTCGAGCAGCAGGCGGCAGGCCTCGATGGCCAGCTCCTGGCCCTTCCAGCGCGTCAGCCGCGCCGGCAGCAGGAAGGCCACGCCGCCGTCCGGATCGATCGCCGGATGCGGCGCGCGCCCCTTCGCGGCGTCGGGCCCGCGCTGGAAGATGTCGAAGTCCACGCCGCGCGGGATGGTCACCACCCGGGCCGGATCGGTGCCATAGCGGGTCTTGACCAGATCGGCGGTGAAGCCGGAGTTGGCGATCACCAGATCGCCCGAGGCCATGACCGAATTGTACAGCTTCTTGAGCACGTTGCCCTCGTTGTAGGCCCCGTGGAAGGTGGTCACGAACGGCAGGCCGAGCCGGCGCGCGGCGATCCGCGCCGACCAGGCCGGGGCCCGCGAGCGGGCATGGATGATCGTCACGCCCTCGACCCGGGCGATGGCCGCCAGCCGGCCGGCGTTGCGCCAGGCCGTGAGAATGTTCTTGGTCGCCAGAGGCAGGCGGAAGAACTCACCGCCGACCGCCGTCAGCCGGTCTTCCAGCTGTCCGCCCTCGGACGCCACCAGGGCCCGGCCGCCGGCCTGCACGATGCCCTCGGCCACCTCGATGGTCGTCCGCTCGACACCGCCGGTGCTCAGCTCGGGAACGACCTGCAACACGCACAGAGGCCTAACAGCGGTCATGACGTCCAGAACTCTGCGCAGCATTTGCGGGGCGAGACGTTGTTATCCTGATTTTCCGCCGCCTCGCTAGCCGGGAGCCTCCCCCCGACCCGGCCGCGCGAAATGTGGCCTGGCGAGGGGCGGCCTGACCGCGGTTCACGTCCCGGCCGCCGTCGGGTGGTCGGTCCGGGCCGGATCGTCATCCGCGCGGGCCCCGTGGCCGCGTCTCAGGTCGCTTCCGCCGGCCGTAGAAGCGCTTCCAGCAGCCGGTCGACCTCCGCGGCCGGGATCGCGGCGATCGCCTTGTCGCCGAAGTCCTCCGCCACCAGCGGACGGACGATCGCGCCGGCCGGCAGGAACTTGCGCTCCTTGCGGCGTTCACAGAACAGGCTGACCAGCGGCGCGCCGCCGGCCGCCAGCATATGGCCGGGCCCCGCGTCCGCCGCGACCGCCGCCGAAAGCCGCCCGGCCAGCGCGATGGTCAGCAGCGGGCCCTGGACCGGCGCGCGGGCGGCCGCCTCGTCTTCCAGCGGCAGCAGCGCATAGGGCGCCAGGGTCCGAACGGGCTCGAGATAGTCGCGCTCGGCCGGGCCGAGGAGGAACACAGGCCGGCGACCGCGTTCGTGCTGGGCGGCGGCCAGCTGCAGATAGCGGTCGAGCGGCCAGCGGCGTTCTGCGCCGCCCGCCCCGGGGGCGAACCCGACATAGGTCTCGCCCGGCGGCAACAGCGCCAGCGCCGTCTCGACCGCCTCGGGCGGCGCCAGCTGCGGCCGTTGCAGCGTCGCAGCCGGTCCGGCCGCCAGCTTCAGCAGACCTTCCAGCTGGCCGATCATGCTTTCCGGCCAGGGGCCCGTCGGCCGGCGATCCGACAGCGCGAAACCCGCCGCGGCCGAGATGAACGACCGCGCCGCGCGGCGGACCACCAGACTGCGGCGCAGATTGGTCTGGGTGTCGATGACCAGATCGAATGTCCGCCCGCCGAAGGGGCCCGGCCGGTGGAACAGGTCGGCCAGCCGCGCGCCCAGCGGCTCGCCCAGGATCAGCTCGTCGATGAAGCGGAACACCACCGGCCGCAGCCAGCCGTCATAGACGCTCTTGCCGCTGGCGGCGCACCAGGTGATCCGGGCGTCCGGAAAGGCCGCGCGCAGGCCGGCGACGAACGGCGTCTTGATCAGCCCGTCGCCGCTCAGCTCCTCAACCGAATAGACGAGAATGGACTGGATCATCGCGGCGCCCCCCGGTCGACCTGCCTATGGACGGTCCGTGACCGGCGAAAGCGCGGAACCTGGAGCGGCCGGCGGGAATCGAACCCGCGACATTCAGCTTGGGAAGCTGACGTTCTACCTCTGAACTACGGCCGCGCTCAGGAAGCGGGACCATAGCCAAACTCGGCGCGCCCGCAAGCGTCTGACGGGGAAATCGACCGGAACGACGGCGGAAGACGCTCGCGAGGCGAGCGCCCCGATTTGAGGCGGCGATCGCGTTCCCAAGCCGCCCGAAACCGGGTCTTGTGTTGTCAATAGGGGGCAGGCGGAGCCGTTGACCGGGTTGCGCGCGGCCTGAGACCGATACGGTCGGAGCGTCCGTTACATGAACCAGATGAGCTTTGGCCCGGCGACGGGAACCGTCGTGCGCCCACCCACCCTGCGCCGCGCGGCCAAGATCGTGACGCGCGGGCGGCTCATCGCCTCCGCCCGGACGCTGTTCCTCGACCGCGGCTATGAAGCGACCACCGTCCGCGATGTCGCCGCCAGCGCTGACCGGTCCATCGGGGCTGTGTTCAATTGCTTCACCGACAAGCTCGACCTGCTCGAGGGGGTCATGGCCGAAGAGGCCGCCGACCTGGCCGACGCCGCGCGCGAGGCCATCAGCGACAGCCCTGATTTCGTCGACGTCCTTCACCAGCTGCTGGGCCTGCTGATCCAGCCCGCCTGCGCCCGGCTGGTGCTGATCGAGCGCAATCTTCCGGCGTCCCGGCGCAAGGTCCAGCCGCAACTGTGCGCGGTGTTCATGGAAGCCGCCGTCGCTGCTCGCGACCGCGGCGAGATCGCGCCCCACCTTCAGCTTGACCTCATCTGCGGCCTGATCTGGGATCTGCTGATGGCGCGGTGTCACGACGCGTTCGACATCGAGACCGACCCCGAGGCGGCCCGGGCGCTGACCTGTGACCGGATCGACCTGCTGATGACCGCGATCACGCCCTGATCCCGCGCCGCGCGGGTCAGGCCGGCAGCGCCCCTCCAGGCATCACGCCGGAGCGCTGCAGGTCGAGGAAGGCGCTGTCGAGTTCCGCCTCCAGCAGTCGGGAAAGGCGCGAGAATTCCGGCGCTCCAAGCACCGCTGACGGGACATAGTACCGGCGCTCCTCGGTCTGGACACAGCGCTCCGCCGCCACAAGACGAAGCGCGTGACGCCGGATGGTCTCGCGCGGCAGGCCCAGTTGCTTGGCCACCGAGTAGCAGGACACCGGCTTCCGCAGGTCGTCGGGGAACAACCCCGCCTCCGCCAGCGGGCTGAGGACCCTCGGCTGGTTCAGGTGGCGGACGTTGGCGTGGGCGATCGCGTAGAAAGTAAGGCCACTGATCACGTCGCCGTCGAAGATCTCGCCGACGATGACGGCGACACGCAGGTACAGGTCCAGCCCGACCCGCCCCATGTAGCGCGTCCTGTTCGGATCCCGGTGATTCATGTCGTCCTAGCCCCCGGTACACGTTACCAGCCGGTCACAAGATAGCTAGGGGGGGGCCGTCCGTTCGGCAACCGCCTAATTGACGCGGCCGGTCGCCGACCCCACCATGGGTTCAACAAACGTTGGGGAGACAAGATCATGGCCGATGGCGCGCACGGGTCCGAAGACCGGGCCGGCTTCACCTCGATGGTCGAG
Source organism: Caulobacteraceae bacterium (assembly GCA_947479185.1). GTDB lineage: Bacteria > Pseudomonadota > Alphaproteobacteria > Caulobacterales > Caulobacteraceae > Caulobacter. The sequence continues at coordinate 3,717 of CANJYY010000065.1, read as the reverse complement.
AGCACCCAGGAGGACTGGCTGAAGATCGCCACGGCCTCGGCCGAGTATGGCCGCGAACTGCCGGGCCGGGTGATCAGTCATCTGCAGCTGCTCAAGGGCGACTGCGGCGGCTTCGTCGTCGACCGGCTGGAGCACAGCCTGCAGACCGCCACCCGCGCCTTCCGCGACGGACGGGACGAGGAGTATGTCGTCTGCGCCCTGCTGCACGACATCGGCGATGTGCTGTGCCCGCGCAACCACCCGGACATCGGGGCGGCGATGGTCTTTCCGTTCGTGTCCGAGGCCAACCACTGGATGGTCCAGCAGCACGGCATCTTCCAGGGCTACTACTTCTTCCACCACCTGGGGCTGGACCGCGACATGCGCGAGCAGTTCCGCGGCCATCCGCACTTCGAATACACGGCCCAGTTCTGTCACCTGTACGACCAGTCGGCGTTCGACCCGAACTATGAGTCGATGCCGCTGGAGGCCTTCGAGCCGATGCTGCAGCGGGTGATGAGCTCGCCCAAGCGGTCGATCTACCTGCGCCCGAAGGCCGAGACGGCGGCCTGAGCCGCCGCCGCGAGATCCTCCCCCCTCAGGGAGGTGGCTCGCCGAAGGCAAGACGGAGGGGGCCCGGCGGCTGAAGCACCCCGCAGTCAGCCCTGCGGGCTGCCAGCTCCCCCAGGGGGTAGCATTCAGGCCGGAGCCAATCCCTGCTGAATGTTCCCGCCTCCTAGTCCGGCAGCCGCTCGGCCGTCAGGCCGCGGCGGGCCAACTGGACCTGCACGCTGTCGGGACCGGCGAGATGCGCCGCGCCGACGGCGATCACCGCCACGCCCTTGCCCTTGAGCAGGGTCTCGATCTGCCCGGCCCAGGCCTGGTTCCGGCGCACCAGCAGGGCGTCGTAGAGATCGACGTATTTCGTTGCCAGCTCGTCATTCATCAGCGCGCCCAGCGCCTCGACGTCGCCCGCGCTCCAGGCGGTGATCAGGGTGTCGAGCATCGGCGCCGCGTCGGAGGCGTCATCAAGGCTCGACAGCAGGAACGCCAGCTCCACCTGCGGCGGCAGGTCGGCGAAGAAGCGGATCTGCTGCTCCTGGGTCTCCAGGGTGCGGATCGGCTTGCCGTCGGCGCGGGCGACGGCCTTCAGCTTCTCCTCGACGCCGCTCTTGGGATCGAAGCCGCCCTTGAGCAGCGGCGCCACACTGAGGGTCAGGCCCGCCAGCCACGGCCGGAGCGGCTCGAAGTTGGCCGGATCGGCGCCGAGGGCCGAAATCGCGGCCCGGAAGCGCGCGAGCTGTTCCGGCGTCAGCTTGCCCGACAGCGGGTGGGCGGGATCGAGGCCGTACTGGCGGATCAGCGCCTGCATGCCGGCGGCGTCATCGGTGTCGACTTCGAGCCAGAGTTCGCTGGCGTCGGTCAGCGCCTTGTCGATGGCCGGGGTGCGCCAGACCGTGTCGGGCTTCAGGGCGTGAACCGTACCCAGCAGATAGAGGGTCGAGTCCTTGTCCCGGACCACCCAGATGGCCGGATCTGCGGCGGCGGGGGACGCCGCGAAGGCTACCGCGGCCAGGGCGGCGCAGGCCGCGAGAAAACGCTTCAGACGATCAAACATGCGGGGTCCTTTCGGGAACCAGAGAGATGGGGCGCGGGCGCGGCTTCGCAATCCCGCGCGAGCACGCGGGCCGCCGGCCGCCGGTAAAACGCGACGGGTTACTGCAGGAAGGCCTCGACCTCGGCCGCGAAGGCCTGCGGCTGGTCGAGCATGACGAAGTGGAAGGCGCCGCCCACCGGACGAAGCCGGACACCCTTCAGGCCCGCGTAGTTGCCGGCGTAGACCGGGTCGACCACGCTGTAGAAGAAGCCCATGTCCGGATCGCGGGCGTAGATCACGGTCACCGGGACGCGGATGCTCGCCAGGCCGCCGCGCAGGTCGGTGGTCATGACATCGTAGGTCGCCCGGGCCATCACCCCGCGATCGCTGGCCAGCGACCAGGCCGTCGGCGCGACGCGGGCTTCCGGCGTCTTGATCAGGGTGGCCATGGTCCGTGTCTGGCCGGCGGCGAAGGCGTCGGGCGCCTGACTGATCACCGCGTCGCGGAACTGCGCGGCCTGGGGCCTGACGGTCTCGGCCGTGGCCGCCGGATTGAGCAGCACGCTGAAGAACGGCAGGGCGTCGACGACCATCACCCGCCCCACCCGCTCCGGATGGTGGGCCGCGATCAGCAGGGCCGTGAAGCCGCCCATCGAATGGCCGATGATCGCCGGATGATCGAGATGCTGTCCGGCGATGTAGGCGACGATCTCGTCGGCGAGCGGTTCGACGACGGGCCCTTCGGCGTTGCCCGCCGCCGGGGCGCCGGCGAACCCGGCGACCTGGACCAGATGGACGCGGTAGCGACCCTCCAGCTGTTTCGCCGTGGCGGTCCAGACGTCGCTGGACGAGGCCAGGCCCGGGATCAGGATGATGTCGGGCCCGTTGCCGCGCACCTCGACGCTGAAGCGGGTGGGCTCGGCGGCGTGGACCGCTCCGGCGCCGAGCGGCAGGATCAGGCTCGCCGCGACGAGCAGACGTCTGAGACTCTTGAACATGTCGGGGGTCCTGGGTTCGGGATCAGGCCTCGCCGTCATCGAAGATCGCTTCGATGGGCTGGCCGAACAGTCGGGCGATGCGGAAGGCGAGCGGAAGGCTGGGGTCGTACTTGCCGGTCTCGAGCGCGTTGACGGTCTGGCGGGACACCTCGAGCCGGTCGGCGAGATCGGCCTGGCTCCAGTCGCGCTCGGCCCGCAGGACCTTGAGGCGGTTTTTCAACGGTAGCGCCTCCGCACGACCACCTGCGACAGCCCCATGGCGCCGCAGAACAGCGGGAAGGCCCAGAACGACTGCATCGGCGGGGTGTGGACGTACATCTCGAGGAAGCCGGCCACCGTCGTCGCCGACAGGGTCAGGCCCATGCCCCAGAGCATCGACTCGATGAGCACGTTACGCTGGAACTCGTCTTTTTCCTCGCGGATGTAGAGCCCCATGATGGCGATCATCGCCACGATCGGCAGGGCCGGCGCCACGGCGATCAGCCACGCGACGGGGCCTGTCGGATCCAGCAGCCGGAAGGCGAAGGACGCCCCGAAGACCAGGACGACATAGGCGATCATCGTCGGGATGAAGCGCTTGAGATACCGGCGACCGGCGGGGCTGTTGTTGTTCATGACGGTACTCCGGGACTCCGATGATCAGCGGCTGCGCGTAAACCACCAGCCGGCCCAGCAAATGCCGTAGCCGATCAGCATGAGGACGACGGTCAGGACGATCCCGGCGAGGACCATGCCCGCGTCCTGTCGGGTCAGGCCGTACTGCCCGCCCACCATGCCCTCGGTGATGCCGAACAGGGCCACGGCGATGGCGCCGACAACGACCAGCCCCGCCGAACCGCCCCAGAACCAGCTGGTCTTGTGCGCTTCCCGCACGGCCTCATCGGTCTGCTTCCACCAACCGAAGGAGAACCAGAGTGCGCCGAAGCCCGCCAGAAGCACTGCGACGGCATAGGCGGGCGGCCTGGCGACAAGGCCGAGCGCGCCAAGGACACCCGCAGCGCCGCCGGCAACGGCGCCCAGACCGATGGCTGCGAGAAACACCCCCGCAAGGGTCACGCGCTTGCGGCGAGCGGGGTGGGTCGTTCCTGTGGCGGGCACGTCAGCCTCCTTGTCTTTTTGACAAGTCTGCTTGTCACACAGGCG
>CANJYY010000064.1 GCA_947479185.1 Caulobacteraceae bacterium | reverse complement strand
GCCGCATGATCCGCCCAAGCCGGTCGCGAACGCGGTCAAGCCGGTCGAGACCCGCCCGCAGACGGCGATCAACATCCACGACCCGGTCGCCGATGTTCCGGCCACGGTCGAGACGATCGCGGCCAATCCCTCGTCCGGCAACGAGACCGTGGTGGGCCCGATCTCCACCCTGGATACCGGGCCGATCACCAGCGACCTGACCGGCGTCGTCGTTCCTGAAACGCCGATGATCGTCCGGCCCGACTGGATCCGCAAACCCAGCGCCGAACAGATGGCCCGCGTCTTCCCTGACAGGGCCCAGCGCCTGGGCGTGGCGGGCAAGGCGACGCTGGCCTGCATCGTCGCCGCCAACGGCACGGTCGGAGGCTGTCAGGTGGTCTCCGAAGACCCGTCCGACTTCGCCTTCGGCAAGGCGGCCCTCAAGCTGGCCCCCTACTTCCGCATGAAGCCGCAGACGGTCGGCGGCCAGGCGGTCGACGGCGCGGTGGTCAAGATCCCGGTCCGCTTCGACCTGCCGGCGTAGGATGAGCGGGGACATACCCTTCAGGGCGTGTCCCCATCACCTTGCAGCGGCAGGGAAAACGTACCTTCGGTACAGGTCCCCGGGTCAGTAGCTCTTCGGCAGGCCCAGGACCTTCTCGGCGACGAAGTTGAGGATCATCTCGCGGCTGACGGGCGCGATGCGGGCGATCATGGATTCGCGGAAGTAGCGCTCGACGTCGTATTCCTTGGCGTAGCCCATGCCGCCGTGGGCCAGCAGCGAGGCCTCGCAGGCGCGGAAGCCCGCCTCGGCGCCGAGGTATTTGGCGGCGTTGGCCTCGGCCCCGCAGTCGCGGCCGGCGTCGTAGAGGGCGGCGGCCTTGAAGGCCAGCAGGTCGGCCGCCTCCAGCTCGACCCAGGCCTTGGCCAGCGGATGCTGGACGCCCTGGTTCTGGCCGATCGGCCGGCCGAAGACGACGCGCTCATTGGCGTAGGTCGCGGCCTTGGCCAGAGCCGCGCGGCCCAGGCCCACGGCCTCAGCCCCGAACAGCACCCGCTCGGGGTTCAGGCCGCTGATCAGATACTGGAAGCCCTTGCCTTCCTCGCCGATCAGGTCCTCGGCCGGGACCTGCAGGTCCTCGATGAAGAGCATGTTACATTCGACGGCCTTGCGCCCCATTTTCGGGATGGGCCTGGCGTCGATCTTTGCCCGGTCGAAGTCGGTGTAGAACAGCGACAGACCCTGCATCGGCTTGGCCGTCTGATCCTTCGGCGTGGTGCGGGCGATGATCAGGATCTTGTTGGCGCGCTGCGCCATGGTGGTCCAGATCTTCCGGCCGTTGATGACGTAGCCGTCGCCGGTCTTCTCCGCGCGGGTCTCCAGATTGGCCGTGTCGAGGCCGGAGTTCGGCTCGGTGACGGCGAAACAGGCCTTGTCCTCGCCGGCGATGATCCGCGGCAGGTGGCGGGCCTTCTGCGCGTCCGTGCCGAACTTCACCACCGGCATCAGGCCGAAGATGTTCAGGTGGATGGCGCTGGCGCCGGTGAAGCCCGCGCCCGACTGGGTGACGGTCTGCATGACATGCGTCGCTTCGGTCAGCCCCAGGCCCGCGCCGCCGTACTCTTCCGGCATGGCGATGCCCAGCCAGCCGCCGTCGGCCATAGCCCTGGCGAAGGCCTCGGGGAACTCGCCGGTCTCGTCGGTGCGGCGCCAGTACTCGTCGTCGAAGTCAGCGCAGATGCGGCCCACCGCCTCGCGGATGGCCTGCTGTTCTTCCGTCGGCCAGAAGCTGCTCATGGGGTCTCGCTCTCGTTGTCGAACCGGCGCGGATCGAGCCGCGCGGCGTAGGGTCCGGGATCGTCGCCCGCGACATAGGCCGCGATGGTTCGGGCGACAAGCGGGGCCAGCAGCCAGCCGTTGCGGCGCGCCCCGACGGCCAGCAGCGTCCCCGGCCGGGCGCTCCAGCCGACCATCGGCAGGCCGTCGGGCGTGCCGGCGCGAACCCCCACGTCGGCGCGGGCGCGCAGGGCGCCCAGACCCGGATACAGACGCTCGCCGCGCGCCCGCAGACCATCGACCTGCCCGGGATCAACCCGACGGTCGTCGACGCCCGTCTCCATCGTCGCGCCGAGCAGCGCGCCGGCGGGATCCGGACAGAGATAGACGCCGTCGCCGCGCAGCACGGGGCCTTCGGACGGCCCGCCCGCGAGGCGCAGGATATGGCCCTTGATCGGTGTCAGGCAGGCCAGCTCCGGGGCCAGGCCGGCGCCGCCCGCGCCGGTCGCGAGCACCGTGAGACCGGCGTCGTCCCCGGTCGCCGCGCGGGTCTCGAAGCGAACGCCCGCCTGTTCATTGAGAACGTAGAGCCGGGTCATCGTCGCGCCGGCGTCCAGTCGCCAATCCTCCGGGGTCAGCGGACCGTCGGCCGTGTCGCGCCAATCCACGCCGAGGGCGTCGAGCTGCGCCCGCACCGCGTCCGCCCGCTCGCCGCGATAGACGGCGCCGAACCGGTCGATGGGCGTGGCCGCGAAAGCCGGCCAGAGGTCCCGCGCCATCCGCAGGAAGGTCAGTTCGTCGTCGCCCTGCGGATCGAGCAGGGTCTCGAACACCGGGGCCAGCATGCCGGCCGCGACGCCCGAGGCGTTGTCCCCCACCGGCGCCGGGTCACAGACCGTCACCCGGCGGCCCGCGCGCGCCAGCTGAAGGGCGATGCACAGCCCGAGCGCGCCCGCCCCCGCCACCGTCACGCCCGCACCGTTTCCCGTCGTCATGGCCCCAAACACCGATCCGCACGCGTCACGTCAAGCGTCGGCGACAGGAACCCACCACGGGGGCCAAGAATTGATCCACCACAGCCCCCCGGAGAAGTCGCCATGGCCGCGCCAGAGTCCGGCAAAGGCAAGACCGCCCCCGCCTCTCCCCCCGACAGCACGCCCACGCCGAACGCGATCGGGCTGCTGACGACCGATCACCGGGACATCGCCGCCTGGTTCGCCGATTACGAGAACACCGATCCTCTGCCCCGCAAGGCGAAGCTCGCAGAGAAGATCTGTGTCGCGTTACGGGTTCACACCCAGATCGAGGACGAGATCTTCTATCCCGCATCGCGGGCGGCTCTGAACTCAAACCAGGAATCCCTGATCGAAGGCGCCGTCGGGGATCATGCCGCGACGAAGGCGCTGATCGCCGAGATCGAGCGGATGAACGTCGGCGAGCCGCTCTACGAGGCCCGGATCCGCATGCTCAGGCAGATATTCATGCGCCATGCCGCCGAGGAGGAAGAGGCGCTGTTTCCGGCCTGCCTGCGGACCGACATGGACATGGCCGCCCTGGGCGCCCGGCTGGCGGCGCGCAAGATCGAGCTGATGCGGAAGCTGACGCGACCGGGCGGTCACCCCGTGATGTAGGGCCGGATCACGGCCGCCAGACCAGACCGATCCGGACCGTGCGCGGGCTGTCGAAGCTCTCGACACCGTCAGCCGTCTCGCCGGTCTCGACGCGGGCGTCGGCGAGATTTTCGATGGCCGCGTAAACGCCGATCGTCGCCCCCGCCTGCCAGTCGCCGCGCAGATCGGCCGAGAGCGCCGGGGACAGCCGACGCTGATTGAGATCGTCGTCGAAGCGCTCACCCTCGTAGCGGACCGTCAGCCGGGCCGTGACAGCGCCAACCGGGCGCCAGACCGCGTCGGCGCTGGCCGACAGGCGCGGCGTCTGGGCCGGGCGCAGGCCGGTCAGCTGTGGCGCGGCAGCCCCCCCATCGACCTCGGCGCGGGTCCAGGCGCCGGACAGGGTCCAGGCCAGAGCAGACGTCAGATCGCCGCCCACATCGGCTTCAAGGCCGAAGGCGTCGATGTCCCCGGCGTTCCGACGCTGGCGCAGCACGCCGCCAGCCGGGATGAAGCCAGCAACGGGAAAGGTCCCCGGACCAAAGCCGATGGTCACATTGGTCACCGCGCCTTCGAGGCGGTTGGCGAACAGGGTCGCGTTCCAGCGCACCGCGCCGTCACCGCCCAGGCCGATCTCGACGCCGTAGAGTTTCTCCGGCTCAAGACCGGCGTTAGCCTCGGTGACATCGTTGCCGACGCGGAACGGCCGGTGCAGCTCGTTGAGCGTCGGCGGGCGGAAGCCGGCGTAGGCGGCCGTGCGCAGGTAGCCACCGTCCAGGTCCCGGCGGATCGCCGCGCGGGCCGTCGGCTGCCAGCCGTCCTGGTCGGGCTGGGCCAGCGCGAGGGTCGGCAGGCCTGTGGCCAGATCGCGCTCGTCCCGCCTGCCGTCGAAGCTGGCCCAGCGGTCGAGGCGGACACCGCCGGTCAGCAGCCAGTCGCCCGACTGCCGCCAGCTCTCGCCATAGAGGCCGGCGACATACTGCGAGCCGCCGGCCACGCGGCCGCGGGTGAAGGTCCCGCCGATGAAGCGGAAGTGTTCGCGGGTCTCGCCGTCGGCATAGCGGACGTCGGCGCCGACCTCCCAGCCGCCGTCGGGCGTTGAGTGGCGCAGGGCCGCGTTGACCCCGGCCCCGAGCGCCGGCGTGCCGAACTGGTCGTTGGCCGGCGTGGTGAAGGCGCGGCCCGCGCCGACCGCCACCGAACTGTTCTCGAGATCGGAACGACGGACCCAGGCCTGCAGCCGCCAGTCGTTGCCGATGCCCGGCGAGGCGCCGGTCAGGGTCGCCGAGGCCGACACGCCGGTCGACCTGGAGGCCGCGCCCAGGAGGCCGCTCGCGCGCTCTTCGCGATAGCCGGCGATGCGCAGGGCCAGGTGGCCGACGCCGACCGGTGGCGCATAGCGCAGCGCCAGGCTGGAGGCCTCGTAGGCCAGCGGCTGGTCGGCGGCGCCGGCGCCCTTGCGCACCGGGATCCAGCCGTCCGTCCGACGGGCCGAGGCGACAGCGAGAAGGTCGCCGGCGGCGAAGGCCGCCTGCAGGCCGGACTCGCCGCGCTCGCCGCCCCAGAGTTCGTAGTCGCCTCGGGAGGAGACGCGCGTGCGCTCGGCCAGCTGGATGGTCCCGGTCAGGGCGCCGGCGCCATAGGGGCCCGCCCCCGCCCCGCGCACGACCAGCGCGCCCTCGATGTCGGCCGTCGGCAGGCCGGACCACAGCACCCAGCCGCCGAACGGGTCGCCCTGCGGCACGCCATCCAGGGTCACCAGCGCCCGGCCGGCGCCGGAGCCCGCGATGGCCCGGACCGTCATGCCCTGGGTCGTCGGATTGGCCGCCGCGCTTGAGGTGCGGCGGAACAGCTGGACGCCCGGCACGAGGGTCAGGGCCTCGTCGATCCTTGGCGCGGTGGCGATCGCCTCCGCCCCGACCGTCACCACCGAGAAGGCGGCGTCGGTCGGAGCCGGAGGAAGGCGGGCCGCCTCAACAACGACAGTGTCGACGGTGGGCGGCGGCTCCGCGGCGATCATGCGTGCGCTACTTCCCGGTCGCGGCCGAAGCAGCGGCCTTCTGGGCCGTCGCCAGCGAGAGCAGATACTGGCGCACCTCCTCGGCCTGGGCCGGCTTGAGGTAGCGGGCGAAGGAGACCATGCCGTTCTCGACGCGGTCGCCATCGATGACCACGCCCTTGAACGCCGCTGCGTCGGTGATCACCGGCGAGTAGCGCAGGTCCGGGATGGAGAAGTCCGACACCGCGCTGGAGCCATGGCAGACGCCGCAATAGTTGGCGAAGGTCGTCTTGCCCGCCGTGATCTGGGCTGGCGTGCCGGTCACCGGCGGCAGGGGCGGGAAGGCCCTGGTCGAGACCGGACGGGGCGGAAGCGCGCCCTTGCCGCCGACCTTGAACACCAGCAGGCGACGCACGCCCTCGGACCGCGGGTCAGCCCCGGCGCCGATGGTCAGGGCGAAGCCGCCGCCCCAGCCAGCCATGATCGCCACATACTGTTCGCCGTCGATCTCGTAGCTCATCGGCGGGGCGACGATGCCGGTCTGGGCGTCGAACGACCAGACCTTCTTGCCCGTCGCCGCGTCATAGGCCGCCAGCTCGCCGGTGGCCGAGCCCTGGAACACCAGACCGCCGGCCGTGGCCAGGACCCCGCCGTTCCACGGCCCGCCGTGCTGCACGCTCCACTTTTCGGTCTGGGTGACCGGATCCCAGGCGATCAGCCGGCCCTTGAGGCTGGCGCGGATGGCCTTGATGCCCGCCGCGTCGTCCGGCATCGCGGCGATCAGGCTGTCGACGCCGATGTTCCAGACGCCCGGCTGGTAGCGGAAGTTGGCGTTGGCGCCGCCGGGCTGCATGTAGGGGAAGGGGATTTCCTGGGCCGGGATGTAGACCAGGCCGGTCTTCGGGCTGAAGGCCATCGGCATCCAGTTATGACCACCCAGCGGACCGGGCATGGCCAAGGACGGGCCCTTGCCGTAGCGCGCGTTCGGCGTCTCGACCGGACGGCCGGTGGCCGGATCGACGCCGGTCGCCCAGCTGATCGGCACATAGTTGTTGGCCGAGATCAGCTTTCCGCTGGTCCGGTCCAGCACATAGAAGAAGCCGTTCTTGGGGGCCTGCATCAGCGCCTTGACCGGCTTTCCGGCAATGGTCAGGTCGGCCAGGATGATGTGCTGCGTGGCCGTGTAGTCCCAGCTCTCGCCCGGAGTTGTCTGGTAGTGCCAGACGTACTCGCCGGTGTCGGGCTTGAGGGCGACGACCGAGGACAGGAACAGGTTGTCGCCGCCGCCGGGCGAACGGATGTCGCGGTTCCACGGCGAGCCGTTGCCGACGCCGATGTACAGCAGGTCGAGGTCGGGGTCATAGGCCATCGAGTCCCAGACCGTGCCGCCGCCGCCGGCCTTCCAGAATTCACCCTTCCAGGTGGGGCGGGCGATCTTCATCGCGTCATCCGAGGCCGCGCCGTCGGTCGCCTGCTCGCCGGGGACCGTGAAGAAGCGCCACAGCAGCTTGCCGCTCTTGGCGTCATAGGCCGACAGGTAGCCGCGCACGCCCAGTTCGGCACCGCCGTTGCCGATCATCACCTTGCCCTTGATGACCCGCGGGGCGCCGGTGATCGTGTAGGGCTTGGTCTGGTCGACGGTGACCACCGACCATTTGACCTTGCCGGTCTTGGCGTCGAGCGAGATCAGACGGCCGTCCAGCGCGCCGAAATAGACCCGGCCCTGCCACAGGGCGACGCCGCGGTTGACGCTGTCGCAGCAGGCCTTGACGCCCGTCTTGCGCGGCACCTTGGGGTCGTATTCCCAGAGCAGCTTGCCGGTCTTCGCATCGAAGGCCCGGACGATCGACCAGGACGAGGTGGTGTACATCACGCCGTCGGCGACCAGCGGGGTCGCCTCGATGCCGCGGTTCTCCGGCAGATCGAAGGACCAGGCCAGGCCGAGCTGGCCGACCGTGTTCACATTGACCTTGTCGAGGGGGCTGAAGCGCTGTTCGCCATAAGTCCGGCCGTGGGTGACCCACTCACCCGGATGGCTGTCGGCGGCGGCGATCCGCTTGCCGTCAATGTCCGCCGTCGTCCTGCCGCAGCCGGCCAGCATGGCCACGGCCGCCAGCGTCACCGCCAGAGCGCTGATCCGCTTCATCTTCCCGAGCTCCCGAGTCAAAAACCGCGTCTCTCGCGCGATATTGGCGAACAGTATGCGGAGCCTCCCCTGCGTCAGGCAAGCCGTCGCCGCAGGGCTTTCAGCATCGGCTGCTCGAGGACGCGCCAGCAGATGAGGCCGGAAACAACCGCCACGATCATCGCCAGGGGGATGAACACCGGCGGGTTCCAGGCGCCGATGGTCATGGCCAGGGCGCCGATCGTCAGGGTGTGGATCAGATAGATCGAGTAGGAGGCGTCGCCGAGCGTCCTCAGGCCGGGGATCGGCTTCCAGCCGCCGTCCGCCTCGATGCTGACCGCCCCGGCCACCAGCATCGCCGCCGGCGCGCCCCAGACCATCGGCCGCCACAGGTCCCAGTCCATGTTGACCAGCTGGATCATCACGAACAGGCCGATTCCGCCGCCGAACAGCAGCCAGCCGAGCGAGCGGTCCGGCAGCAGCTGGAGCTGGGCCATGCGGCCGAGCCAGACCCCGGCGAGGAATTCGAGGAACAGCGGGTTGAGCAGCATCTGGTAGGCCGGCGGCCAGGTGAATCCGGCCAGGGCCAACACCAGCAGAGCGACCGTCAGGGCGAACATCCGCCGCGCCGGCGGCAGCCAGAGCAGGGCCCCGAACGCCAGGTAGAACACCGCTTCGTAGTTCAGGGTCCAGCCCGGCGCGAGCAGCGGAAACGGCTGTCCCGACGGGTTCATGTGCTGGACGAAGGCCATCGACAGCAGCAGGTGGCCAGGCGTCACGGCCAGATCGGGAAAGCGCGCCGGGAACAGCAGCACGCCCGCCGCCAGCGCCAGGGTGATCACCCAGTAGAGCGGCGCGACGCGGACCAGCCGTCGCCGGAAGAAGTCCAGCGGACGGATCGGCGGGCCGCTGGTCGCGGTCCACATGACAAAGCCGCTGATGACGAAGAACACGTCAACGCCGGCCTGGCCGGTGGCGAAGTTGATCTGCGACCACTGGCAGGCATGGAACAGCGCCACCGAAAGCGCCGCGAAGCCCCGCAGGTGCTGGATCGACAGCCAGATCGGGGTTGCCCCCCCTCCACCATGCTCCGCCTGGGGGCTACGCATGGTCCGCCTCCCCCAGAGGGGGAGCTGTCAGCCCTGAGGGATGACTGAGGGGGCGCTTCATGCCGATCACGGGCAGCCGGGCGGCATGGCGGCGATCCAGCGGCGCAGCACGGCCAGCGCCTCGTCATGGGCCAGCGCCCGGCCCAGTTCCGGCATCATCGCGCCAGGATCGGTCGAACCCGTGCGGAACATCAGGATCGACTGGTCCGGCTTGCCGGGATCGATGTCACGGCTGAAGCCGCCGGTGCCCTGCCCCGCCGCCACCGGCGGCTTGCACAGGCCGAGCGAGGCGCCCGCGGGCGAAGCCGCGTCGAGATAGAGGCCGGAAGTGTCGGCCGGGCCCCTGGGACTGTGGCAATGGCCGCAGTTGATGTCCATCCAGGCCCTCGCCCGAGCCTCCAGCGGCGCGCCCTCGTCCCGCCAGTCCGGCGCGCGCAGGCGACCGTCCGCCGGCGGCAGGCCTTTCAGATAACCGACAAGCACGAGGCGATCGAGCTGGTTGAAGCGGGCGCCGGCGAGAGTCACCTCCCGATCCAGATGGCGCGACTTGAGGCCGATCGGCTGCAGAGCCTTCGCGGCATGGTCGGTCGCATGACAGCCCGCGCACTGGTTCACATTGGGGACCTGGTAGACGAACCGGTCGCCGCGGCCCGCCCGGGTCAGGGTCATCGGGATGGCCGCGCCGATCCGCTTCAGCGTCGCGCCCGTCTGGGCGTCGTTCCAGACATAGGGAAAGGCCGCCCAGCCGTTGGCGCGGCGGACCAGCACCCGGGTTTCGACCAGCCGCACCTTCGACAGGTCGAGGCCCGCCCCGGTGTCGCTGAGCCGCAGATCATCGCCCGGCGCGACGGTCCCGTCGGCGGCCCTGGGATAGTAGAAGGTCTTGGTCACCACCGTGCCGACCGGGAAGTCGAACGCGGCGTCGGGCTTCCAGGCCGCCGGCTGGCCCTTCGGCATCCAGACCGTGCGCAGCTTGCCGGCGTAGTCGCTGAACAGCGGCGTGTTCAGCTCGTAGGGCTCAACGCCGTCGGCCAGCACCAGCCGGCCGTCCCGCACGCCGACGACGCCCCAGTCGGCCAGCTTCTCGGGCATGCCGTCGGCGATGAAGCGCGGCGTCAGCGTTCGGGGCGCGCAGGCCGTGAGGACCAGCGCGGCGAGGAGCAGGACGAGGCGTTTCACGGCTTGCCGGGGGCCGGAACCTTGCGCTCGGCCGGGATCGGGCCGGCGGCCGCCACGGTGATCACCGGCAGCGGCGTCAGGCGGCAGCGGACGGCGTCCCCGACCAGGGCGGGGGACTTGTACTTGTGCGGGGCGTCGGCGTTCAGCGTCTGGGCCGCGCCGTTGTCGACGCAGACGGCCAGCGCCGGGTCGACCTTGCCGCCCCTGTACTTCTTGACGTCGACATAGCCGTCCCACAGCACGTCCGGCAGGCTGCCGGTCACGCCGAACATCGCCACGCGCAGCGCCTGCAGGTCGAGGCCGTCCGGCTTGTTGCCGCCCGCCGTGAAGCGGTTGTCGTGGATGAAGATCGCTTCCG
>CANJYY010000063.1 GCA_947479185.1 Caulobacteraceae bacterium | reverse complement strand
TCGCCTTCGGCGAGCCACCTCCCCCGGAGGGGAGGATCTTCGGTCAGGCCTTGCCTCAGCCCGCATCCGCCACCGGCAGCACCACCTCGAACCTTGCCCCGCCGGCGGAGGGGGCGAGGACAATGCGGCCGTGGCTGGCGGCCAGCAGGGAGCGGGCGATGGGCAGGCCGAGACCCGTGCCGCCGGCCGCGCGGCGGCTGGTGAAGAAAGGCTCGAACAGGCGGTCGCGGTCGGCCTCGGCCACGCCGGGCCCGTCGTCGGACACGGTCAGGGTCACCGCCGCGGCGTCCGCCGTGGCCGAGACCCAGGCCCGGGTCGCGCCGATCAGGCGGCTGTTTTCCAGCAACACCGTCAGCACCGTCTCGATCGCCTCGGGCGGCACCGCCACGGCGGGGAGGTCCGGCGGCAGGCTGGTCTCGATGGCCAGGGTCGAGCCGCCGAGCGCGTCGACCATGCGGTGGACCACCTCCGTGACATCGGCGGCCTGGCCGGTTCCGGGCTGGGCCATGTCGGCGCGGGCCAGGTCGAGCAGCCGGGTGACCAGCTGGGTCAGGCGGGCGTTGTCGGCGGCGATGTTGGCGAGGAAGCGGGCGCGCTCCTCCGGCTTCATCGTCTCGCCGTGGTCCTGAAGCAGTTCGACGGCCCCGCCGATGCCGGCCAGCGGCGTTTTGAACTCATGGCTGACGGCGGCGGCGAAGTCGCGCAGGTAGCGGGACCGGCGGTCGATGGCCTCGGCCATGGCGCGGAAGTCCGCGTAGAGCTGGCGGATCTCGATGGCCGCCGTGGCCGGCGTGTCGGGGATGTCGCCGACCCCCGCGGCCACGTCGCGCGAGGCGCGGCTGAGGGCCACGATCGGCCGGGTAATGCCGCCGGCGATCAGCCCCGACAGCAGCACCAGGATCAGGATCAGACCGGCCAGACCGGCGAGAAACTTGCCGCGGTCCTCGTAGAGGCCGCCGAACAGCGCCCGGGGCGAGCGGGACAGCAGCAGCACGCCCTCGACCTTGCCGTCGACCACGATCGGTCGGGCATGGTGCAGGCGGATGCCCGAGGCGCGGCTGAGCCACTCGAACGAATAGCGCGGGCGATAGTCCGACTGGCGGCGCAGCACGGTGCGGGTCTCGCCGCGCAGGGCGGCGGCGACCTCCGGCAGGCGGCGATGGCTGCCGCCCAGGCCCAGGCCCTGGACCACCACGCCGTTGCGATCGAGCAGTACGACCGAGGCCAGGGTCGTGCGGGTGGTCTCGTCGATGACCGGCCGCAGGGCGGGCAGGGCGGCCAGCGCCGCGGGATCGGCCGGCGGTCCGCCGCGCAGGGCCGGCGGACGAGCCGGCAGCACCGTGGAGCCGCTCAGGTCGATGGTCGTGTGCTCCGGCCTGTAGTAGCCGGGCGCGGTCTTGTCGGGCGGGGAGGCCGGCGGCGTCGCGCCGGGCCAGAGGGTGGCGGCGGCGGCGGTCAGGGCCGCGCCCTGCGACACCAGTTCGACCTCCGTCTGACGGACCAGGGTGTTCTCGTAGACGCGCAGGAACACCGCCCCGGCGACCGGCATGGCGGCCACGCCGATCAGCACCGACAGCAGGATGGTCCGCAGCTTCAGCCGCGGCCAGACGCGCTTGAGGAGGGTCTTGATCCTCGCGATCACGAGGTCTGGCCGGCGCAGGCTCCCAGCCGGTAGCCGACCCCCGCGCGCGTCTCGATCACGTCATGGCCGCCCAGAGCGGTGAACTTGCCGCGCAGGTTGCGCACATGGCTGTCGATGGTCCGGTCGGTGATGGCGAAGCCCGGGCCGTGCAGCCGGTCGATGATGGCGTCGCGGCTGAACACCTTGGTGGGCGCCCCGGCCAGGGTGCGCAGGATGCCGAACTCGGTGACCGTCAGGGCCGCCTCGCGGTCGTCCCACAGGGCGGTCCAGCCGTCGGTGTTGAGGGTCAGCCGGCCGCGCACGATGGCGGCGTCGTCGTCGCCGGCCGCCGCTGGCGCGGCGCGGCCGCCCGCGCGGCGCAGGATGGCCTGGACGCGGGCGGTGACCTCGCGCGGGCTGAACGGCTTGACCACATAGTCGTCGGCCCCGAGCTCAATGCCCAGCACCCGGTCGATCTCGTCGTCGCGCGAGGACAGGAACAGGATCGGCAGGTCGCCCTGGGCCCGCAGGCGGCGGCAGACCTCCAGCCCGTTCAGCCGGGGCATGTTGATGTCGAGAATGACCAGGTCCGGCGGGTTGGCGGCCACAGCGGCGAGCGCCGCCTCGCCGTCCTCGGCCTCGCGCGCTTCCAGCCCCGCCTTGGTCAGGGCGAAGGCCAGCAACTGGCGGATATGGGGGTCGTCATCGACGATCAGGATCGAACGGGTCATGGGGTCCATCATCCGCCGACGCCGCGCCGGGTCAACGGGGGAGGGGTGCAGGGGGCGAACGGCTGTGATGCAGATTTCGTGCAGATGCGTCGGCGTTCTTCTCGCCGGGCCCGACACGGCGTAAACCGCCGCCATGACCGAGACCCTCACCGCCCCCGCCGCCGACAGCTGGACCGTCGCCGGCCGCACCTTCACCTCGCGCCTGATCGTCGGCACCGGGAAGTACAAGGACTACGCCACCAACGCCGCCGCCGCAGAGGCGGCGGGCGCGGAGATCGTCACTGTGGCCGTGCGCCGGGTGAACATCTCCGACCCCAGCCAGCCGCTGCTGATGGATTTTGTGAAGCCCGACCGCTTCACCTACCTGCCCAACACCGCCGGCTGTTTCACCGGCGAGGAGGCGGTGCGGACCCTGCGGCTGGCCCGCGAGGCCGGCGACTGGTCGCTGGTCAAGCTGGAGGTGCTGAGCGACCCGAAGACCCTCTATCCGGACATGGAAGAGACGCTCAAGGCGTTGAAACTGCTGGTGAAGGAGGGCTTCGACGTGATGGTCTACTGCACCGACGACATCGTCTACGCCCGCAAGCTGGAGGAGGCCGGCGCCGCCGCCATCATGCCGCTGGGCGCGCCGATCGGCTCGGGCCTGGGCATCCAGAACAAGGTCAACATCCGGCTGATCGTCGAACAGTCGAAGGTGCCGGTGCTGGTCGACGCCGGGGTCGGCACGGCCTCGGACGCGACCATCGGCATGGAGCTGGGCTGCGACGGCATCCTGATGAACACGGCCATCGCTGAGGCCAAGGACCCGATCCGCATGGCCCGCGCCATGAAGTACGCCGTCATGGCCGGGCGGGATTCGTACCTCGCCGGCCGTATGGCCCGCCGCATGTACGCCGACCCGAGCTCGCCGCTGGCGGGGCTGATCTAGAGTCGCGGTTTGTCCCGCGATGTCCCGGGAGTATCGGTCCGGAGAGTCCCGTTCTGTGGATTGCGCCGCCCCTGAGCTCTGATAGCCTTCCCCTCCGACAACAAGGGGCTCACATGCGTATTGGTCTGTTCGCCGGCGTGGCCGTCGCGGGGTTTGTCATCGGGCTGGCGGAGCCGTCCCGCTCGGCGGACGAGCAGGTCATCGACGCCCTGACCCTGTCGATGATCTGCGGCAACGAGGCGGACAGTTCCGGCGGGTCGGCGCCCGCCGTGGCCGAGGCGCCGCCGACGCTGCGGCCGGGCTTCGGCAACGGCGGGTTCACCATCAGCACCGGCGACGCGGAGGCCCAGCGCTGGTTCAGCCATGGCGTCCAGCTGGCCCAGGCCTTCGCCCATGACGACGCCAAGGCCGCCTTCAAGGAGGCCGCGCGACGGGATCCCACCTGCGCCATGTGCGTCTGGGGCCAGGCCTTCGCCGAGGGCCCGACGATCAACTACGACATCAGCGCCGACGAGCGGGCCAAGGCCCTGACGCTGGCGATCAAGGCCCAGCAGCTCGGAAGCGGGGCGACCGCGAAGGAGAAGCGGCTGCTGGCGGCCATGGTCCGGCGCTACCAGCGCTCGGGCGGCGACACCGCCTATGCGGCGGACATGGTGGCGATCGCCCGGACCTGGCCCGACGACGACGCGCTGCAGGTGCTGGCCGCCGAAGCGCTGATGGACACCGGCAAGACGGCCCGCGTGCGCGAGGCCGACGCCCTGCTTGAGCGGGTTCTGGTCCGGACGCCGGACCATGTCGGGGCGATCCATTTCTATATCCACTCCAGCGAATGGATCGGCGTGGGCGGCAAGGCCGAGCCCTATGCCGACAGGCTGGGAGCGCTCGCGCCGGCGGCCAGCCATCTGATCCACATGCCGTCGCACACCTACTACCGGGTCGGACGCTACCGCGAGGCGGGACGGGTCAACCTGTCGGCCATCGCCGTCGACACGCAGCGGATGATGGCGGACGGGGCGACGACCGGCTGGAAGATCCCCTACTACGGCCACAACGTCCGCTTCGCCGTGGGCGGGGCGATGATGGCCGGCGACGCCGAGGCGGCGCTGGCGATCGCCGACCTCTACGCGGGCGTGCCGGTCGAGATGGCCGAGAAGCAGCCGTGGATGCAGGCCAGCGCCGGCTCGGCCTGGTTCGCGCTCGGCCGCTACGGCGATCCGGACAGGGTGCTGGCCAGGGCCGGGCCGGATGACCGGCTGCCGCTGGCGCGGGCCATGTGGCGCTACGGCCGGGGTGAGGCGCTGGCGCGCAAGGGCGACGCGAAGGGCGTGCTGGCCGAGGCCGCGGCCCTGACTCCGACGGCCAAGGAAATGGCGGCCTACAGGAAGGGCGGGTCGATCGCGCCGGCTCTGGTGCTGATCGCCCACGAGACCCTGCTGGGTCGGGCGGCGATGCTTGAAGGCCGCTACGGTGACGCGGCGGCGGCGTTCCGAAAGGCGGCGGCGAAGCAGGAGAAGGTGTTCGGCTTCGGTGGCGATCCGCCGATCTGGTGGTATCCGGCGCGGCGCAGCCTGGCCGCGGCCCTGCTGGCCGGCGGCAAGCCGGACCAGGCGCTGGCCGAGGCCAACGCCGTGCTGGCCAAATGGCCGAAGGACCCGATGAGCCTGCTGGTGCTGTCCCGCGCCGAGGCGGCGCTGGGCCATCAGGCGGCGGCGGCCGACGCCCTGTTGCGCGCGAAGGCGGGCTGGAGCGGTCCAGCAGTCGACGGCGTCAGCCTGAACGGGATCTAGGTCCGCTCGACAGTCCGGCCGTGCCGTCGTCGGCGCGGGCCTGGTTGCTCCCCCCGGGGGAGGAATCGAGTGGAGCGGCCGCTCAAGTCCTGAATGTCGATTGAACCTAGGCGCCGCCGGCGGGGCGGCTCGCGGCCTTGCCGGGGGCCGTCGAGGCCTGCTGGCCCGCGCCCGGCTTGCGGCGCAGTTCGGCGGCGATGGCCGCCTTCAGGGCGTCAGGATCGGCGCCGGGGATCAGGGTGTCGCCGACGATAAAGGCCGGCGTGCCCTCGATGGCCAGACCATTGGCGATGGCGTGCACGTCCTGCAGATAGCGCTTGCGGGCGGCGCTGGCCTGCTCGCGCCGGGCGGCCTCCGGCGCGATGCCGTGAGCGGCCATGATCCGCGCGGCGACCGCGTCGTTCAACGGCTTGGCGGCCATCAGGTCGCGGTGCAGGGCGATGAACTGCTCCGGCGTTGAGGCCAGGGCCGCGGCGGCGGCGGCGAACTCGCTGGTCTCGCCGAAGATGACCATGTCCTTGAACACGAACCGCACCTGCGGATGGGTGCGGGCCAGCTCGAGCACCTGGGGCGCGATGATCTTGCAGTAGCCGCAGTTGTAGTCGAACAGCTGGACCACGGTGATCCTGCCGTTCGGGTTCAGCACGCGATCGCGGGGATCCCGCTCCAGCTGCTGGCGATAGACGCCGAGCGATTCACGCGCCTGCTTGGTCTTCAGGGCGTTGCTGACCTCGATGAGGATCTCCGGGTTGGCCAGCAGATAGGTGCGGACCTTCTGGCCGAACGCCGGATCGACCTTCGCCTCTGGGCGGGGGCCGCAGGACGCCGTCAGCAGGGCGAGGGCGGCGATCAGCAACAGGCGCATCAGGAAGCTCCGGCGGGGTCAGGCGGTGCAGATGGGGCGAACGACGACGCCCGTCAACGGCGGCGGGTGGCCGATCCCTCGTCGGACAAGGCGCGCATGTCCTGGTCCGTGGGGTTGGACGCCATGACGATGTCGGTCGCGCGCAGCCATTCGACCGAGCTGCGGTCGAACAGTTCGCGGGCGCGGATGGCGAAGTTGCGGGACTCGCCGAGCGCGCCCATGGCGAAATACTGCTCGGCCGTCGCCAGGCGGGCCAGGCCGTCGTCGCCGCGCGCCTCGTAGGCCATCGCCAGCAGGCGCCACGCCTCGGCGTTGTCGGTTTCAAGCAGGGTCACGCGCTTGAGCTCGGCGATGCCTTCATCGCGCTTCTTCGCGTCATTCAGGTTGATCAGCGTCTGGCCCAGGTTGATGCGCAGCAGGGCGGCGTCGGGCTTGAGCGCGACCGAACGGCGCTGCGGCGCCTCGGCCTCGGCCACGCGGCCGAACTCGAACAGGATCTGGCCCTTGAGCTCCCACAGGTAGGGATTGTCCGGCTGGTCCACGAGCATCCCGTCGATCAGCCGGATCGCCCGGTCCGGATCCTTGGTCTGGTAGTAGGCGATCGCCCGGGCGTAGCGGGCCGGATAGCTGGTGTCGCTTTCCTTGTACTTGGTCAGCGACAGTTGCGGATTCACGAAGCCGTCGATCTTGGCCTTCATGATCTGGAATTCGAGGATCGATTCCGGCGTGTCGGGGACGCCGTAGCTCGGCTGGGCCTCGACACGGGTGCGCAGCAGTTCGATGCGCTGCGACGACAGCGGGTGGCTGCGGAAGTAGGGGAAGCGGCGGTCCTGGGAGAAGACCTCCTGGTAGCGGAACTTGTCGAAGAACTCGACGAGGCCCTCGCCGGACTGTCCGGTCTTTTCAAGGAAGCCGAGCGCCGCCTGGTCGGCGCGACCTTCCTGCTCGCGGCTGTAGCCCAGCGCGCCGAGCGCGCCGAAATACTGCGAGTTGGCCAGCAGCAGGGCGCCCGCGTCCGGCGCGCCGGCGAACATCGCCAGGACCCCGAGACCCATGGTCAGCAGCATCGGCTTGATGCCCGCCCGGGTCAGTTCGCCCGACCGGATCGGGTGGCCGCCGGCGATGTGGCCGGTCTCGTGGGCGATGACGCCCTTCAGTTCATTGGGGTTCTCGGCCTCGAGAATCAGACCGGTGTGCAGACCCAGTTGCTGCCCCTGGGTGGCGAAGGCGTTCATCGTCGGATCGCCGATCAGCAGGATGCGGACATCCTGCGGATGAAGGCCGGCGGCGAGAAAGATCGGGTCAGCCTCGCGGTGGAGGATTTCCTCGATCTCCGTGTCCCGCAGCAGGGTCGGGCCACGCTGCGCCGACTGGGCGTAGGCCGGACCGAGCTGGGACATCATCACCGTGGCTATGCCGGTGATGATGCCCAGGGTCCTCAGAGGCTTCCGGATCGGGGAGGTCATGCCTTAAAAACTCTCCGTCGCGCCCCGCGCGTCCTGACTTTATCGGCCGGTCAGCCGCGACGCCACCAGCCCCGCTTGGGCTTCTCTGGCGGCGCGACAATCTCAGCCGGATCGGGCTGAACAATGGCGGCCGGCTCGGACGCGACGAATTCCACCACCGGTTCGGGCGCGGGTTCGGGCGTCGGCTCCGGAGCCGGCTCCGGGGCCGGTTCGGGCGCGACCTCGGCGACCGTTTCGGCGACGACGGGGACCTCCGCCTCCACCGGCGGCCGGGCCTTGGCGCGCGAGCGGGACCGGGGCTTGGCGACCGGGGCCGCTTCCGCTTCCGGCGCGACCGCGACAACCGGGGCGACCGGAGCCTCGACGACCGGCTCGGCGACGGCTTCCGTCACCGTCTCGACCGGCGCTTCGGCGGCCGCGGCCGCGGCCTTGCCGCCACGCGGCTTGCGAGCGCGGCGCTTGCCGGCTTCCGGCTCGACCGGCAGTTCGACCCAGATGTCGTCGCCGGACACGGCCGCCGGAGCGGCGACGGGCGCGGCGTCGACGACCGGCGCGGCTTCAGGCCGGGGCGCCGGTTCGCGGCGCGGCGGACGGGAGTCGCCGGACGGGGCGGGGGCGCCGCCCTCGGCCAGGGTCGCCGGGTCATGCCAGACGAACGGATCGTCGCCGAACGGGACACGCGGACGGGTCCAGGAGAAGCCGTCCTGGGGACGGGCGTCGTCGCGCATGCGGCGACCGCCGCGACGGCCCCGGCGGCGGCGGCGCTGCGCCTCGCCGTCGGCGCCATCGGCGTCGTCATCATCGCGGGCAGGGGCGGGGGCGGAAGCCTGGGCCGGCGCGGCGACGGCGCCGTCGGCGGCATCACCGTCTTCGCGACGACCGCCGCGGCGGCGACGGCGACGACTGCGGCCATGACGGCCGCCATTTTCACCGGTGTCACCGTCTTCGCGCGGGGCGCGGGCTTCGCGGGCCGGAGCGGCTTCAGCGTCGTCCTCGTCCTCGTCGTCGGACAGGCCGCCTTCGCTCTCCTCGGCCTCTTCCTCTTCCTCGTCTTCGTCTTCCTCGTCTTCGTCCTCGAAGTCGGCGCCGTCATCCAGCAGATCGTCTTCGGGGTCGTAGGCTACGCGCCCGATGCCGGGCAGTGGCTCCAGGTCATGCAGCGAATGCTCGCCGCTGGCCGTCCGCTCGATCTCGTGATCGGCCTCGCCGAGGGCGGCGTCGATCTGCACCGTGACGAACAGGTGATGCGTCTGGTGCACGCGGGTCAGATAGGCCCGCTTTTCATTGAGGATGTAGAGGCCGACGGCCGGCGACACCTTGAGCGTCACCTCGCCGCCGCCCTGCAGGGCTTCCATCTCCACGCCGCGCAGGGCGGCCAGGGCGCTGGATTCCGTCGAGCGGACGCGGCCGGTGCCGGCGCAGTGTTCGCAGACGTGGGTCGTGCCTTCCAGCACGCCGCTGCGGCGACGCTGGCGGCTGATTTCCATCAGGCCGAACGAGCTGATCTTGCCCATCTGGATGCGGGCGCGATCGTCCTTGAGGCTGTCCTTCAGCTTCTTTTCGACGGCGCGGTTGTTCTTCGACTCATCCATGTCGATGAAGTCGATGACCACCAGGCCGGCCAGGTCGCGCAGACGCAGCTGGCGGGCGGCCTCCTCGGCCGCTTCCATGTTGGTCTTGACCGCCGTGGCCTCGACGTTCCGCTCCTTGGTCGACTTGCCGGAGTTGACGTCGATGGCGACCAGCGCCTCGGTCTGGTTGATCACCAGGTAGCCGCCGGACTTCAGCGGCACGACCGGCGTGTAGATCTGCGAGAGGTGGCCCTCGACCTTGTGCGCCACGAACAGCGGCGTCGGTTCGCGGTACAGCTGAACCTTCTTGGCCTGCGACGGCATCAGCATGCGCATGAAGTCGCGCGCGTCCCTGTAGCCGCGCTCGCCCTCGACCCAGACCCCGTCGATGTCCTTGTCGAACAGGTCGCGGATCGCGCGCTTCACGAGGTCTTCTTCCTCGTAGATCAGCGCCGGCGCGATCGAATGCAGGGTCGTCTCGCGGATATTCTCCCAGGCGCGCAGCAGGTAGTCGTAGTCGCGCTTGATCTCGGTCTTGGTGCGCTTGGCGCCGGCCGTGCGGACGATCAGGCCCATGCCCTTGGGCACGTCGAGGCTCTGGACGATGCCCTTGAGCTTCTTGCGGTCGGTGACGGTGGTGATCTTGCGGCTGATGCCGCCGCCGCGGGCGGTGTTGGGCATCAGGACGCCGTAGCGGCCGGCCAGCGACAGGTAGGTGGTCAGGGCCGCGCCCTTGTTGCCACGCTCTTCCTTGACGACCTGGACCAGCATGATCTGCCGGCGGCGGATCACTTCCTGGATCTTGTAGTTGCGCATCAGACGGCGGCGGCGGCGGGCCACCTCCTCGTCCATCACGTCGTCTTCGTCTTCCGAGGCCTCGTTGTCGTCGTCGTCGTCGTTCTCCGACGTCGGGGCGGACGAACGGCCGCGGCCGCGGGTCTCCGGCTCGTCGTCATCCTCGGCCTGGGCGCGCATCAGCGCTTCGCGGTCGGCGAGGGGGATCTGGTAGTAGTCCGGGTGGATTTCGTTGAAGGCCAGGAAGCCGTGGCGATTGCCGCCGTATTCGATGAAAGCCGCCTGCAGGCTGGGCTCAACCCGGGTCACCTTGGCGAGGTAGATGTTCCCGCGAAGCTGTTTCTTGGACTGGCTTTCGAAATCGAACTCTTCAACCCGGGTTCCGTCCACGACGACGACCCGGGTTTCTTCCGGGTGGGCCGCGTC
>CANJYY010000062.1 GCA_947479185.1 Caulobacteraceae bacterium | reverse complement strand
GAACGAGTCCGGTGTTCTGGGCCGCTTCGTGCCGGAGTTCGGCCGGATCGTCGCCCAGATGCAGTTCAACATGTACCACTCCTACACGGTGGACGAGCACACCCTGAAGGCGGTCGGGGTCATCGCCGACATCGCCGAGGGCCGGCTGGCGCAGGACCATCCGCTGGCCGTCTCGATCATGCCGTTGATCGACGACCGCGAGAGCCTGTTCCTCGCCATGCTGCTGCACGACACGGGCAAGGGCGGGGCCGGCGGCCAGGAGAAGGCCGGCGCCCGGGCGGCGCGCTCGGCCTGCGAACGGCTGGGCCTGGAGCGCTCCAAGATCGAGCTGATCGCCTGGCTGGTCGAGCATCACCTGGTGATGAGCGACTTCGCCCAGAAGCGCGACGTGACGGACCCGGCCACGGTCGCGGCCTTCGCCAGCATCGTCGAGAACCCCGAGCGCCTGCGCCTGCTGCTGGTGCTGACCGTGGCCGACATCCGCGCCGTGGGCCCGGGCGTCTGGAACGGCTGGAAGGGCCAGCTGATGCGCGAGCTCTACGCGGCGACGGAGGCGACCTTCCGCGGCGGCCGGGGCAGCGACCCCGCCGCCAGCGCCCGTCGCCATCAGGAGTCGGTCGCCGCCCAGGCCCGCGCCGCCCTGATCGAGGCCGATCCGGCGGCCAAGGGCTGGGCCGGGTCGATGGAAGACGCCTACTTCACCGCCTTCACCCCCGCCGAACTGGCCAGTCACGCGGCCCTCGCCCGGCGCGCCTCGCTGCAGGGCGGCGCGGCCGCAGACGCCCGTATTCGCGCGGACCGCAACACCGCGGAGATCGTCGTCGCGGCCAAGGACCGTCGCGGCCTGTTCGCCGATCTGGCCCTGGCGCTCTCGGGGCTCGGCGGCAACGTCGTCGGCGCGCGGGTGTTCACCTCCGGCCAGGGCCAGGCGCTCGACGTGTTCCACGTCCAGGACGTGACCGGCGCCCCGATCGGCGGCGACAACCCGCGCATCCTGCGTCGGCTGGCCGACAGCCTCGAAGCCGCCGGCCGCGGCGAGACGCCCAGTTTCGAAGCGCGCAAGAGCGGCGAAACCGGCCGGTCGGCGGCCTTCTCCATCTCCCCGACGGTGATGCTCGACAACGACGCCTCGGCGGAGTCGACCGTGGTCGAGGCCTCCGGCCGCGACCGGCCCGGCCTGCTCGAGGCCCTGGCCCGGGCCGTGGCCGACGCCGGTCTGTCGATCACCTCGGCCCATATCGACGGCTATGGCGAGCGGGCCACCGACGCCTTCTATGTCCAGACCCCCGGAGGCGGAAAGCTGACCGACCCCAAGCGCGCCACGGCGCTCAAGGCCGCCCTGATGGAGGTGCTCGAGGCCGAGGAGTCGGGCCAGGCCCCGCGCGGCCGGCCCAGGCTGGAACGCGCCCGGGCCAGCATCGGGCGCTGATCTCATTCCTCCCCACACAGTGGGGAGGGGGACCCTGCGAAACAGGGTGAAGGGGCAGCGCCGCCCCCTCCGGATGGACCTGAATTCAGGATAGGGCCGCTGGCGTTCGCGCCGCCCCTCCACCAGCCTTCGGCTGGTCCCCCTCCCCGCTACGCGGAGAGGATTTTCCATGGACAAGTTGTGGCCTTTTCGCCTGTCCGGCGGGGCTGTCTTGACCCCCCGGTTTGCCCAGCGCACAAGCGCGCGGTGAGCACCGAGCAGCCGTCCCGACCCGTGAAGCCTGCGAAGGGCGGCCTAATCCGCTCGTCGATGGTGTTTTCCAGCCTGACCCTGGTCAGCCGGTTCATGGGCCTGGCCCGCGACCTGCTGATCACCGCCCGCCTGGGCGCCAGCTCGACCCCCGCGGCCGACGCCTTCAACACCGCCCAGTCCTTCCCCAACCTGTTCCGCCGCATCTTCGCCGAGGGCGCCTTCACCGCCGCCTTCGTGCCCACCTATTCGAAGGTGCTGGCCAGCGAAGGACAGGACGCGGCCGACAATCTCGCCACCGACGCCCTGGCGACGCTGGCGGCCATCACCCTGGTGCTGACCATCGCCTTCCAGCTGGCCATGCCGTGGCTGATGCTGGTGATCAATCCGGGCTTCGGCTTCAACAGCGAGAAGTACAAGCTGGCCGTCGTGCTGACCCAGATCAGCATGCCCTACCTGCCCTGCATGGCCATCGTGGCGCTGCTGTCGGGCGTGCTCAACGCGGGCGGCCGGTTCGCCCTGTCGGCCGCCGCCCCGACCGTGCTCAACGCGGTGATCCTGATCGCCGTCATCCAGCCCCGCGACGCGATCGGCTCGGCCTACGCCGCCAGCTGGGCCATTCTCGTCGCGGGCCTGCTGCAGGCGGGCCTGCTGTGGTGGGGCGCCTGGCGCACGGGCGCGAAGATCCGCCCGACCATTCCGCGCCTGACCCCGGAAATCCGCGCCCTGATCGCCATCGCCATCCCCGGCGCCGTCGCCGCCAGCGTCACCCAGATCAACATCTTCCTGTCCGGCATCATCGCCAGTCAGGTCAACGGCGCCCGCACCTGGCTGTCGGTCGCCGACCGCTTCTACCAGCTGCCGCTGGGCCTGGTCGGCGTGGCCATCGGCGTGGCCCTGCTGCCGTCGCTGTCGCGGGCCATCAGCCTTGGCGACAAGGCGGAGGCGCAGAAGACCACCGACCAGGCGATCGTCTTCGCGATGGCCCTGACCCTGCCGGCCGCGGCGGCCCTGATGGCCATGCCCCACTATCTGATCGACGGCCTGTTCCAGCGCGGCGAGTTCAGCGCCTATGACGCCAGCGAGACGGCCAAAGCCCTGTTCCACTACGGCTGGGGCGTGCCGGCCTTCGTGCTGGCCCGGGTGCTGTCGCCGGTGTTCTTCGCCCGCCACGACACGAAGGCGCCGATGCGCTTCGCCCTGATCTCGGTGGGCGTCAACATCGGCCTGGGCGTGACCCTGTTCTACATCATCGGCTTCGAGGGCATCGCCGCGGCGACGGCCTTCGCCTCCTGGCTCAACGTCGCCCAGATGGTCCACGCGCTGAGGAAGCGCGGCGACTGGAGCCCGTCCCCGGCGGCCTGGAGCAAGCTGGCCCGCATCGCCGTGGCCAGCGGCGTGCTCGGCGCGGTGCTGTTCAGCGCCCAGCTGTTCCGCGCCCGGCTGGAAGCCCCGCTGGACGGCTTCCACATGATCGGCCTTGGGCCCAAGGAGATCGCCGTCCTGCTGCTCAGCATGGCCGGCGCGGCCCTCTACCCGGCCCTGCTGCTCGGCTCGGGCGGGGTGACGCTTGCCGAAGTGAAGGAAGCCCTGCGCCGCAAGCCGGGCGTGGCCGCCGCGCCGCCGACGGACTTGCTCTGACCGCCGCCCTGCCGTATCGAGCGCGCATGGTCCTCGCGGCGCTTGCCCCGCGCCGATGGCGCAGCGTCTGACGCACACCCGCCGAGCTTCGCGCGGTCCGTAACGTCGCGCGCCCAACGACCTGCCATTCAAGAAGACCGATCCATGACCGATCAGCCTCCCGCCTCCTATTCCGGCCCGCAACGCGTGCTGTCCGGCGTCCAGTCCTCGGGCGCCCTGCACCTGGGCAACTATCTCGGCGCGCTGGTGAAGTTCACCCGGCTGCAGCACGAGATCGACACCTTCATCTTCGTCGCCGACCTGCACGCCATCACCGTCTGGCAGGACCCGGCCCAACTGGCCAACCAGACCCGCGAGATCGCCGCGGCCTATCTCGCCGCTGGCCTCGACCCGAAGATCGCGACCATCTTCCCGCAGTCGGCTGTGCCCGCCCATGCCGAACTCGGCTGGATCTTCCAGTGTGTCGCCCGCCTCGGCTGGCTCGACCGGATGACCCAGTTCAAGGAGAAGAGCGGCAAGCACAAGGAGCGCAGCTCGGTCGGCCTCTACACCTACCCGGTGCTCCAGGCGGCCGACATCCTGCTCTACAAGGGCACCCAAGTGCCGGTGGGCGACGACCAGAAGCAGCACCTGGAACTGACCCGCGACATCGCCGCCAAGTTCAACCACGACTTCGACGCGCCCGGCTTCTTCCCGCTGCCCGAGGGCCTGACCGAGGGCCCGGGCGCGCGGATCATGTCCCTGCGTGACGGGTCGGCGAAGATGAGCAAGTCCGATCCCTCGGACAATTCGCGCATCAACCTGACCGACGACGCCGACGCCATCGCCCAAAAGATCCGCAAGGCGAAAACCGACCCCGAGCCGCTGCCCGAGACGCTCGAGGACCTGAAACTGCGGCCGGAGGCCGACAACCTCGTCGGCATCTACGGCGCTCTGGCCGGCCTGACGAAAGCCGACGTGCTGGCCGAGTTCGGCGGCAAGGGCTTCGGGACCTTCAAGCCGGCCCTGGCCGACCTGGCGGTGGCGAAACTGTCGCCGGTCAGCGACGCCATGCGCCGTTACATGGCCGACCCGGCCGAGATCGACGCCATTCTCGCCGCCGGCGCCGACAAGGCCCGCGCGGTCGCGGCGCCGACGCTGGATGAAGTGAAGAATATCGTCGGCTTCTGGCGGTAGGCGCAATGCGTCCTGCGAGACGCGATCCTGAGGGATCGCTCCTCAGGATGACGGGCAGGGGTGGCCCGCACCCTTGTTCGTCATGGTGAGCAGCGAGGCCTCAGCCGAGCGTCCCGAACCACCCACAGTGTCTCCGGGCCCCTTGCCCAACTCCCGCGCCTGAGCCACCGTTGACCACATGAGCCAGCGCAAGTTCCTCGTCATCGCCGACGACAGTCCCGAGTCCGGGGCGGCGCTGCGCTATGCCTGCAAACGGGCGCTGTCGACCGGCGGCCACGTCTGCCTGCTGCGGGTCATCGAGCCGGCGGTGTTTGAGCACTGGTCGGGCGTGCGCGAGGAGATGGAGCGGCAGGAGCGGGTCGAGGCCGAGTCGGTGCTGCAGAAGCTGGCCGAAACGGTGGTCGCGGTCACGGGCAAGGCGCCCGAGTTCCTGATCAAGCATGCCGAAAGCACCCGGGCGGCGATCCGCGCGGCAGTCGCTGATGATCCCGATATCAAGATCCTCGTCCTCGCCGCCTCGACGAGCGGCAAGGGCCCGGGCCCACTGGTCGCCTCGATCGCCCGGGACGGCGTGAACTGGGGCAGCCGGAAGCTGCCGGTCACCGTGGTGCCGGGCGACCTGACCGACGACGAAATCGCGGACCTGGCTTAGCCCTCAGCCGATCCTCCCCACATCGTGGAGAGGGGGACCATGCGGCGCAGGGTGGAGGGGGCGGCGCTGGATACGCCGGAAAGACCGGAATTCAGGATGGGACCGCTCGCGTCCGCGCAGCCCCCTCCACCGCCTCGCGGCGGTCCCCCTCCCCCTCGCTACGCTCCGGGGAGGAAGGAACCGCGCTTTACAGCTTCGTCGGGATCCGCACCGGCAGGGTCAGGTAGCCCTTCACGAACGCCGACGGCACCCGCTCGGGTTCACCCACGACCTCGATGGTCGGGAAGCGCTTGAGGATCTCTTCCCAGACCACGCGCAGCTGCATCTCGGCCAGGCGGTTGCCAACGCAACGGTGGATGCCGAAGCCGAACGACATGTGGTGGCGGGGCCGCTCGCGGTCGATGATGTAGGCGTCGGGGTTCTCGATCGCCGTCTCGTCACGGTTGCCCGAGACGTACCACATGGCGACCTTGTCGCCCTTCTTGATCGTCTTGCCGCCGATCTCGTAGTCGGCCAGCGCCGTGCGGCGCATGTGGGCCAGCGGCGTCTGCCAGCGGATCGTCTCCGACACCATCGACGGGATCAGCGAGGGGTCGGCGCGCAGCTTGGCGTACTGGTCAGGATTCTGGTTCAGGGCGAGAATGCTGCCGGTGATCGAGTTGCGGGTGGTGTCATTGCCGCCGACGATCAGCAGGATCAGGTTCCCGAGATACTCCATCGGCTCCATATTGCGGGTCGATTCCCCGTGGGCCAGCAGGGAGATCAGATTGTTGGCCTGGGGCGCGTTGACCCGCTCGTTCCACAGGTTGGTGAAGTAGGCGAGGCATTCGAACAGCTCCTCGCGGCGCTGCTCCTCGGTCTCGATGACGCCCATGCCGGGCGCCGCGGTGGCCACGTCCGACCAGCGGGTCAGTTTGCGGCGGTCCTCGAACGGGAAGTCGAACAGGGTCGCCAGCATCTGGGTGGTCAGTTCGATGGAAATCCGGTCGACCCAGTCGAAGGTCTCGCCGATCGGCAGGCTGTCCAGCAGGCCGGCGGCGCGTTCGCGGATGATCGGCTCCAGCTGCATCAGGCTTTGCGGGCTGACGACGGGGCTGACGGTCTTGCGCTGCACGTCGTGCTTGGGCTGATCCATGGCGATGAACATCGGCAGGATGAAGTCATCGTCCATGTCGCGCAGGGTGATGCCGCCCAGGTGCGCGTCGGAACTGAACACCTGGTGGGTGGTGTCGATTTCCATGATGTCGTTGAAGCGGGTCACCGACCAGAACGGCCCGGTTTCCTCATCGGTCGTGCAGTAGTGGACCGGGTCCTCTTTCCGCAGGCGTTCGAAATAGGGCCAGTGGGTGTCATTCTGCCAAAGCTCGGTCTCGACCACATTGATCTGGTCCAGCGGCAGCGAGTAGGCCCGCTCGCGCGCGGCCTTCATAAGCTCTTCCTTGTCCCGCAGCGCCTTGCCGATATCGAAATTTCCGTCGGCCATCGGGGCCTCCCTTGATCTTGTCGTTGTTCACATCACGCCAGAAAATGACGCCCCTGTCACCTTCGTAAAACGCGAAAATCCCCGGAGGGGGTCCTCCGGGGTTTTGAAAGGTCTTTCGGACAACCCGGAAGCCTAGGCGACCCTGGCGTAGTCCTTCGCCTGATCGTCGACGCGGAAGCGGCGGATCATCAGGCCCAGCTGTTCGGCCTCCTGGCGCATCGAGTGCGAGGCGGCGGTCGACTGCTCGACCATGGCGGCGTTCTGCTGGGTGATCTGGTCCATGCGATTGACCGCGATATTGACCTCCTGCAGCCCGTTCGCCTGTTCGCGGACGGTGTTGCTGATGTCGGTGATCAGGCGGGTGACGCCATCGACGCGCTCGACGATCCGCTCCAGCGCCGAACCGGCCTGACCGACCAGGGTGGCGCCGGTGTTGATCTGGTTGCCGGACGAGGCGATCAGCTGCTTGATTTCCTTGGCCGCCTCGGCGGAGCGCTGGGCCAGGGCCCGCACTTCCTGGGCGACGACCGCGAAGCCCTTGCCGGCGTCGCCGGCCCGGGCCGCTTCCACGCCGGCGTTCAGGGCCAGCAGGTTGGTCTGGAAGGCAATCTCGTCGATGACGCCGGTGATCTGACCGATCTGCGCGGACGAGGCTTCGATTTCGGTCATGGCCGAGACGGCGCGACGGACGACATCGCCGGACTGGCGGGCCTCGACACCGGTCTCGTTGACCATCTTGTCGGCTTCGCCGGCGCCCTCGGCGGTGCGCGACACGGCCGTGGTGATCTCGTTCAGGGTGGTGGCGGTTTGCTGCAGGCTGGCCGCCTGGTTCTCCGTGCGGCGCGACAGGTCGTCGGAGGCGGCGCTGATCTCGCCGGAGGCCGTCTCGATGCCGACGGCGCGGTGCGAGATGACCCGCATGGTTTCGGCCAGCTGGGTGACGGTGGCGTTGAAGTCGGCGCGCAGGGTCTCGTAGGCCGAGGCGAACGGACGGTCGAGGCGGCAGGTCAGGTCGCCGGCGGTCAGGCGCTTGAGGCCTTCGGCCAGACCGTTCACGACATCCGCCTGTTCCCTGGCGGAGGCGGCGCGGGATTCTTCCTGGCTGGCGCGGGCGGTGGCCCGCTCGGCGCTGGCGGCCTGCTCGCGGTCATGCAGTTCGGCCAGGCGCAACTGGTTGTCGCGGAAGACGACCAGCGACTTGACGATGGCGCCCAGTTCGTCGGCGCGCTTCAGCCTGTTCAGGTCAACGGTGTTGTCGCCGGCGGCCAGCTTCTCGGTGGCGTCGGCGATGCGGATGACGCCCTTGCGGATGGCCACGACCAGCAGGGCGGCGATGGCGGCGACGCCCAGCAGGGCCAGGACCACCAGCACGGTGGCCACGGCGCCGATCACCTCGGCCTGTTTCACGGAGGCCTCGGCGCGGGTGAGCGACGAGGTCCGCGTGCTCTCCACGGCCGTCGCCAGGGTTGCGTTCATGTGAACGTAGGCTTCCTCGAACGGCACGGTGAACTGGGCCGCGGTGGTCGCGTCGGCCTCGAGCATGCCGGTGACGAGGTCGACGGCGTCCTGATAGCCGGCCAGTTCCTTGGCGAGGGTCTCGAGTTGTTTCTTGTTGGCCGGGTCGGCGGCCGCAGCGGCGGCCTCGACATCCTTGCGGATGGCCTTGATCTCGGCGGATAGCTTGGTCGACGCGTCCGCGGTCTTTTCGGGTTCGATATTGGCCAGCTTGTCCGTCGTCAGGCGATAGAGTTCGCCGTGCGCGGCGGTGATGCGCTGGGAAATGGAGGCGAGACGAAGGCTCTCGGGCACGTCGCTATGGACGACATGGGTGAGAACGGTGCGCTGGCTCTGGTTCATCCACCACGAGCCGCCGGCCACGAGCGCCAGGGCGATCAGGGCGAGAAACGGCGCGAGGCCGAACTTCACGGCCAACGGGGCGTCGTCAAGTCTCGGAAATCGCATCATTTTCCCCGGGCAGGCTTTATAGGCTGGCAGTCAGTCTGAGGAGACTGGTTCCAGAGCGTGCCATGTGCAGGGTTTTCTTGAGGTTAATGCCCGGCAACGCTGTTGGGGCGCCTCGGCAGAGGCGCCCCGAATAGCTGTCAGGTCAGGCGCCCGGGAAGCGGACGGGAACGCGAACCGGGCCGGTCTTGCCGGCCATCGGCAGCACTTCAGCGACGCAGATGGCGGCCTTTTCGAAGCCCGGCGACGGGACCTGGCTCTGGACGACCTTGCAGCCGGTCAGCTTGCCGGCGTCGGCGGTGCATTCCAGCGTGACGGTGGCGGCCTGATTGGTGTTGGCGTGTTTGGTCAGGCAGGTCGTCATCTGGGCCTGAAGGCTGGCGGCCGAAGCCGGACCGGCGAGAGAAACCGCGGCCAGGAGGCTGGCGGCGACAAAAGTGGGATATTTCATCCTGAGTTGCCCCTTCTGAGCACTATTGACTTGCAGGACAACCTCTAGAACCAAGATATTAAACCACCCTTACGCGAGCCCCTGCTTCGTATAGATTGTCATCGCCCTTGCCCCCAGCCCCCTCCGGCGCCATCTGGGAGGGGTCATGTTCATCCAGACCGAATCCACGCCGAACCCCGAAGTGCTCAAGTTCCTCCCCGGCCGGGAGGTGCTCGGCGACGGCGCACGCGAGTTCCGTGACGCCGGCGAAGCGGCGTCCTCGCCGCTGGCGAAAGCCCTGTTCGATCTGGGCGAGGTGACCCGCGTCTTCTTCGGCGGCGACTTCGTCACCGTGACCAAGACAGCCGACAGCGACTGGGCCCATCTCAAGGCCCCGGTGCTGGCCGCGATCATGGACCACTTCACCAGCGGCGCGCCGATCCTCAACGATGACGACGGGACCGGCCATGACGCGACGGTCTATGAGGGCGAGACCGCCCAGATCGTCGCCGAGATCAAGGACCTGCTCGACAGCCGCATCCGCCCGGCCGTGGCCCAGGACGGCGGCGACATCGTCTTCTCGCGCTTCGAGGCCGAGACCGGCGTGGTCTATCTGCACATGCGCGGCGCCTGCTCAGGCTGCCCGTCCTCCTCCGCGACCCTCAAGGCCGGAGTGGAGAACATGCTCAAGCACTACGTCCCCGAAGTGACCCGGGTCGAGCAGACGCTGTAGGGCGGATACGGGCGCTCACATCCAGAGTCCGTGTTCCCGGCGAAGGCCGGGGAAGCGGGGCGGGTTCTATACCCCCTGCCGTGGATCAACGCGCACCTGTCCGCGTTGGACTTTCCTGACAAATGAATGATCACGCCCCACGCCCCCTTGGCGCCGCGCAGCCGCTCCCTATATTGCAACCGTAACGGATACTGAAGGAGATTTCCGATGGCCGCCCCGCTTCCCGACACCGACCTTGACCAGCTGTTCCGCGAAGCGCGGACATACAACGCCTGGAACCCCGAGCCCCTGCCCGAGGCCCTGCTGATGCAGGTCTATGACCTGGCCAAGTTCGGCCCGACGGCGGCCAACTCCTCGCCGGCGCGGTTCGTGTTCGTCACCAGCCCCGAAGGCAGGACGAAGCTGTCGGCCCTGGCCAGCGGCGCCAACCAGGCGAAGATCCTGCAGGCCCCGGTGACCGTGATCATCGGCCACGATCTGGACTTCATGGACCACAACGCCACCCTGTTCCCCAACGCCCCGACCAT
>CANJYY010000061.1 GCA_947479185.1 Caulobacteraceae bacterium | reverse complement strand
GGATAGTACTGCTGCTTCAGCGCCTTCGGCTTCACCCAGGTCCCCAGCACGCTGACCAGGGTCTCGGGGCGCTTGAGCCAGGCTGTCGAGGGCTCGAGCATGTGAAAGCCGCGCATGAAGGCCCGCAGCAGGGCCGGATCGGAGCGGATCGCGGGCGCGATGGCGTCCTCGGCGAAGCTCTTCATCAGTTTGGCCTTGAGCCGCGGACGGTAAGCCGGATCCAGGGTGTTGCGCGCGCGGCGGATCGCCTGGCGGTCCTGGTCGCGCATGGCGCGGAAATAGGGGCGAATGTCCCGGTCGACGGCGGCCTGATAGGCGAGACCGCGGGCCGCGGGGTCGGCTTCCGCCGCCAGCACATCCTTCAGCAGATAGGCCGCGATCGCCGCGAACGAGCAGCCCCGGCCGTAAAGCGGGTTGGTCCGGGCCAGGCCGTCGCCGACGAAGAACAGGTTCAGCGCGATCGGCTTGCCGTCCCTGACCGTCGAACGCCAGCGGCTCTTCAGATCGCCCATGCCGTAGACCTTGCCCACCGGCTCGGCGCGGTCCGGCGTGATCCAGGACGCGACGCCCGGCAGCAGACGGCAGATGTGATCGAACACCTCCGGCCGCATGACCGCCACGCGCAGGGTCTCCTCGATCTCGGGCACCGACAGGGTGATCGAGAAGCAGCCGTTGTCGGCCGGGAACACGCCGTACTTGAGAAATCCCATGTCGCCCGCGCCGGGCACGGGGCCCCGCTCGGGCTGGCTTTGGCCGGGCAGAAACCGGTAGTGGCGGGTGAAGTAGAGGATGCCGGCGTCCTCGCTCTCCTCGTCCCAGGTCACGCCCTGTTCGGCCAGCCAGTCGAAGGCCTGGTCGGTGCGGCCGGCCCCGTCGACGACGAGATTGGCCCGCGCCTCGCGCTCGGTTTCGCCGTCCTTCACGCGCAGGCCTTCACAGACGAAGCGGCCCTCCGCGTCGACCGCGCCCAGCAGGCCCGTGACGTTGACGTTGCTGTGCAGGGTCACCCCCGGCATCTGTTCGACATAGCGGCGCATGACCAGTTCCAGCGTCGTGCGACGGCTGGTGATGACGGTCAGGATCTCGTCGCCCGGCTCGGGCCGGTAGCGATCCCGGCTGGCGGCGGGCAGGCCGTCGGCGAACTTCATCTCCTGGCAGCCGGCGGCGCGCAGCGCGTCGAGCAACGCCGGATGATGCTCCACGACGAGGTTGCGCAGCCGGGCGAGGAAGGCGTGGCTGTGCCGCAGATGGCCGACGCCGCGCCGGTTCCAGTCGGAGAAGGCCTCGTCCGCGCCGCCCGTCGGGGCCGGCGGATCACGTTCAAGAATGTCGACCTGACGCCCCTGTCCGCCGAGCGCCAGGGCCGTGAACAGACCGGCCATGCCGGCGCCGATCACCAGAACGCGTTCAGTCATGGGGGGATCCTCGGTCGTTCAGGCCAGACTATGCCCAGTGCGGCGAGGCCCGACCAGTCTGACGCCGGGTCAGCCCTTCGGCCGCCGCTTCAGGGCGACATAGAGCGCGCCCTCGCCGCCGTGACGACGGTGGGCCTGCGACACCCCGGCGACGAGGTCGCGCAGCGGCGCCGCCGCCAGCCATTCGGGGGTGAAACGGCGCAGAACGCCATCGCCCTGGGTTCCCTTGCCGGTGATCACCAGCACCTCGCGGCAGCCTTCGTCCCAGACGCGGCGAATGTAGCCTTCGAGCGCCGCGCGAGCCCGGTCGTGGGTCATGCCGTGCAGGTCGATGCGGGCTTCCAGCGGTTCGTGACCGCGCACGATGCGCTTGTGCCGGCCGGGCTCGATCGCTTCGGGCGGCCGGACGGGGCGGGCCTTCTGAGGGGCGGCCTTGACCGGAATCGGCAGGTGGGCCGGCGCGGCCTCGACGGGCGGGGGCTTGACGCTGGGCGCAAGTCGTCCGGGCATCGGTCGCACGGTGGCGGTCACGTGACCCCAGAGATGCGCTTCATCCGGTTTGAGCTTGCGCGACATGGCCCTAGACGCCCGGCGGCGGCAACGGCACGAGCCGGTACATCTTCAGCACATGGCGCACACGGCCGGCCTCGACGCCGGCGACGTCGCCCCGGCCCATGTAGAGGTCGGCCCGTACCTCGCCCTTGATCGCGCCGCCCGTGTCGAGCGCCACCACCAGCCGGCGATAGACGGGGAAGGCCCCGGTCAGCACCGGCGCGCTGGCGTCTATCCAGAACAGCTCGCCCATGTCGTGGCGGCTGGTGTCGACAGCGATCGACCGGCCGGCCGGAAGGGAAACACCGGCGGCTCCTGCCGGGTCGCGGTCGTCGTCCTCGATCAGGCTGAAGAATACATAGCGCGGGTTCAGGCGCATGATCGCGTCGGCCTCGCGGCCGCGATGGCCGGCCAGCCAGCCTCGGATCGCGTCGCCGGACGTGTCGGAATCCTTCAGCAGGCCCTGTTCGCGCATCGGCCGGGCGATGCCGGTGAACGGGCGGCCATTGTGAGCGGCAAAGGCGGCGCGTTTG
Organism: Caulobacteraceae bacterium; assembly: GCA_947479185.1. Classification (GTDB taxonomy): domain Bacteria; phylum Pseudomonadota; class Alphaproteobacteria; order Caulobacterales; family Caulobacteraceae; genus Caulobacter. Next base: position 7,933 of record CANJYY010000061.1, on the reverse strand, counting down.
CGCGATCCGTCAGGATAGACCAGCACGCCGGAGCCCTGGATCTGCAGGAAGAACAGGTCTTCCGGCCGCATCCAGGCGATTGGCTTGCCGAGGCCCTCGGTCTCGATGGTTTCCCGGTCGGGATAGGCGGCTGTCTGGCCGTCCTGCATGCGGCTGACCAGCTTCTGGCCGGGTGCGGCGGTCGGGTCGATGTCGGCGAGATCGGTGATCACCAGGTCGTCGGGACGAGCCCGGGCCGGCGCGCTGAACTCGGCCGTCGGCGCAACGCTGGCCTTGTAGACCGGCGAGAAATAGGCGGTCAGCAGACCGCTGTCCGGCAGCGCCTCGGGCCGGAAATTCGCTTCAAGGAAGCGGCGGGCTTCCGCGTCGTCGCTCTTTCCCAACGCCTTCGCCCGTTTGCAGACGGCGGCGGCGGCGGGATCACGGGCCACGCCGCAGGTCGCGCGCCAGGCATTGAGCGCGGCCAGATGATCCTCGGCGTCCCAGCCGGGCAGGGTCGCAAAGGCGTCGGAGGGCGGCGGCGTGACGGGCGCCTCGACCGGCGGGACCACCGGCGGAAGCGTGGGCGTGACGATCGGCCCGCCGGCCTTCGGCGTCGCGCAGGCTGTGAGGGCCAGCGCCAGCAGAACGCCGGTGGCTCGAAGTCGCATTACGCCTCCGCGGCGTCCACGTGAACAAGCGTCCAGTTGGGGTCGCGGCTGTTAAGATTGCGTTCGAACGTCCACAGTTCGGCGGTGCGGCGGTCATCGACGGCCTCGCCTTCCGGACCCTTGGTGCGCGAGCGGAACTCGGCGAGGAAGCGGACCACGGCGCGGGCCGCGCCGCCGTCGACGTCGATCCGGTCGAGATCGGCGCGCGGCGGCTGGAGGAACTCGACCTTCTCCGTCCGGCCCTCGGCCTCACGGGCGGCGATGGCCGCCTCGAAGCTCTCGGCCACGCCCGGCGACAGCAGATTCCGCAGCGTGGCGTGATCGCCGGCGGCGAAGGCGATGACGATCATCTCGTAGGCCTGCTTGGCCCCGGCGAGGAACGACGGGACCTCGAACGACGGATCGCGCTGGCGCACGGCGGCCAGGCCCGACAGGTCAGCCCCGACCATGCCGGGACCGTCCACCGTCGCGGCAGGATCAGCGTCGGCGACCGGCGCCGCGGCCGGCAGGTCTTCCGGCTGGCGGCCGATGCGGCGGCCGAGGACGGCGTAGAGCTGATACAGCACCACGGCGGCGAAAACGGCGAAGATCAGGAGTTCGAAATATCTCACTGGGGAACCGGCGATGCTGTCATCATGAAGGGCAATATAGGCGAGCGCGACGCCCGCGTAAGGGGCCCGGCGTTGCGCGGGCTGGGGCTGCGTGATAGCAGCGCGCCTTCATCATGTCCCGCCCGCTGTCACGGGGCGCCCGTCCGATTGACGTCCAGGAACACGATCTCCTCATGAGCGACACGTCCACGACCCCCGCCGACAATGGCGGCGACATCTCCCAGCCCGGCTTCCGCATCCTCGCGCAGTTCGTTCGCGACCTGTCGTTCGAGAACCCGCTGGCCCCGGAATCCCTGCGTTCGGACGGTCAGGGCCTGCAGCCCCAGATCGACATCGGCGTCGAAATGAGCGCTCGCGGTCGTCCGGACGGCCTGTTCGAAGTCGACCTGAAGCTGTCGGCCCAGGCCAAGCGCGGTGAGAGCATCGCCTTTGTCGTCGAGCTGCTCTACGGTGGCCTGTTCCAGATCACCGGCATCCCGGAAGCCGAGATCGAACCGGTGCTGATGATCGAGTGCCCGCGCTACCTGTTCCCGTTCGCCCGTCGTCTGATCTCGGACGTCACGGCCGAAGGCGGCTTCCCGCCGTTCCAGCTGGACCCGATCGACTTCGCCGGCGTCTACGCCGCGCGCAAGGCCAACGGCGAAACCAGCGGGTTCGTCGGCAACGCCTGATCCTACCGTCCGGTCTAGAGACCGAACGCGATCCAGACCGCCTTGTCCTTGAGAGTCCCGCGCACGAAGGCTTCGTGCGCGGCCCTTTCGGCGTCGGTTGATCTGAACGCCAGCGGGCGCGGCCGGGCGCCGTACGCGACCGCGATCAGCGACGGGCCGACGTTGTTGGCCACGGGCGCCGCAACCAGGTCCAGCCCCCGCTCCTTGCCGCCCTGCAGCTCGAGATAGACCGCCGCCAGCAGTTCAGCGTCGATCAGGGCCCCGTGCTTGTCGCGCGCGGCCAGCGAGATCTTCATCCGCTTACAGAGCGCGTCCAGGGAGTTGTACATCCCCGGGAACTTCTTCTTGGCCAGCACCAGGGTGTCGATCCACTGGTCCTCGCGCGTCGGCGCGAGTCCGCAGCGGGTCAGCTCGGCGTTGACGAAGCCGCGGTCGAACGGGGCGTTGTGGGCGACGATCGGGTCTTCGCCGACGAATTCCAGAAAGCGGTCAACGATCTCGGGAAAGCGCGGTTTGCCGTGCAGCGAGGCCAGGCTGATGCCGTGCACGCGCTCGGCGTCCGGGTCGATGTCGCGGTCGGGATGGACGTATTCGTGGAACGACTTGCCGGTCGGCATGTAGTCCACGACCTCGACGCAGGCGATTTCGATCAGCCGGTGACCGGTGCGGGGATCGAGGCCCGTGGTCTCGGTGTCGAGGACAATGTGGCGCGCCATGGCCTCTTCATTGGCCCGGTTCGGAGAGCGCGTCCAGCGGTCCGGCGCGCAGCCGCGTCAGCACGTCGCGGACCTGCCGGCGGGCGTCGTCGAGGCCCTTGCTGGTGTCGATGACGAAGTGGGCCCGGGCCCGTTTTTCGGCATCGGCCATCTGCCGGGCGAGGATGGCGTCGAGCTTGGCTTCGTCCATGCCCGGCCGGGCCAGGACCCGTTCGCGCTGCAGGTCGGCGGGGGCCGAAACCACCACAACGGCGTCCATGCGCTTCTCGCCGCCGGTCTCGAACAGCAGCGGGATGTCGAGGATCACGATGTCGGCGCCTGCGGTCACGGCCTTCTGGAAGAAGCCGATCCGGCTTTCGCCGACCAGCGGATGGACGATGGCCTCGAGCCTTTTCAGTTCGTCCGGTTTGCCGACCACACACTGGCTCAGCAGGGTGCGGTCGACCGCCCCGTCGACGACCACGCCGGGAAAGGCCGCGTCCAGGGGGGCGACGGCGGCGCCGCCCTTCGCGTAGAGCGCATGGACCTCGGCGTCGGCGTCGTAGACGGGCACGCCCTCGGCCGCGAACATCGCCGCGGTGGTCGATTTGCCCATGCCGATGGAGCCGGTGAGGCCGACGGTGATCATGCGGATTCTCCAACAGCCTTGAGGGCCAGGGCCCGGACATCGACATTCACCGGCGGGGCCTGGCCGTAAAATGCCTCGAAACTGGGGACGGCCTGGCGGATCAGCATTTCCAGCCCGTCGACGGTGCGCAGGCCGCGCGCGGCGGCCTGCTGCAGGAACTCGGTGCGCAGCGGCTTGTAGACCATGTCCAGCACGACCGCCGTTTCGGGCGCCTTGGCCAGGTCGACGTCGGGGCCCGGTCCGCCGCCGAGGCCAAGCGAGGTAGCGTTGACGATCAGGTTGACGCCGTCGAGGGCGTCATCGCCGGCGGCGACCGTGACCTGGCCGCCGATGTCGCGCGCCAGGGACTCGGCGCGATCGGCCGTCCGGTTGAGAATTCGCACGACGGGCACGCCGGCCAGCGCCAGGGCCGCGGCCGCGCCGCGCGCCGCGCCGCCCGCGCCGAGAATCACCGCAGGCCCGGCCCCGACGTCGAAGCCGGGGGCCTGGATCTCCAGCGCCAGCAGCATGCCGAGGCCATCGGTGTTGTCGGCGTGGATCGTCCCGTCCGCGCGGAACAGCAGCAGGTTGGCGGCGCCGGCGAGACGGGCCCGGTCGCTGGCGGTATCCGCCGCGGCCAGCGCCTCCTCCTTGAAGGGGATGGTGACATTGACGCCGCGAATGACGCCGCCGCGCAGACCATCGACCAGGGCGCGGAAGCCATCCGCCGTCGGGGCCAGAGGGGCATAGACCGCGTTGAGGCCGGCCGCCTCGATCCAGGCATTATGCAGCACCGGGCTGAGGGAATGGGTGACCGGCCGGCCGATGATGCCCGCGACCATCGCCGCACCCGTGATCGCGCTCATAGCGGCAGCGCTCCGTAGCGGCGCAGCAGGTCGAGCAGGCCCATCAACGGCAGGCCGAGGATGGTGAAATAGTCCCCGTTGATACGGGAAAACAGCTGCACGCCATCGTCCTCCAGCCGGTAGCAGCCGACCGAACCGAGCAGGCTCTCGCCGCCGCGCTCAAGGAAGGCGTCGAGGAAGTCATCGGTGAACGGCCGCATGGTCAGGCGCGCGGCAGGAACCTCGCGCCAGATGACCTCGCCGTCTTTGGCCACAACCACGGCCGAGTGCAGCTTGTGCGTCTTGCCGCGCAGATGTTGCAGCCGATCGCGGGCCTCGGCCATGGTTTCGGCCTTGTCGAACAGCTGGCCGTCGAGATCGAGGGTCTGGTCCGCGCCGATCACCAGCGCGCCGGGATGTTTGCGCGAGACCCGCACGGCCTTCAGCTCGGCCAGGGCGTCGGCGACCTCGCGCGGGCCGTTGCCCTGGGCCAGCAGGCCTTCCTTCATGGCCGCCTCGTCGACGCCCGCGATGGCCACCTCGAAGGTGACGCCGGCCGCCGCGAGGACGGCGGCGCGGGCCTGGCTGCCCGAGGCGAGAATAATGCGGGTCATCCGAGCACCTCGATCTGGCCGCCGCCGCCGGACAGAAGATTGATGATGGCGGCGGCCGTTTCCTCGACCGAGCGGCGGGTCACGTCGATCACCGGCCAGCCCATCCGCTCGAACAGCCGGCGGGCGGCGATGATCTCCTCGCGGACGGCGTCCTGGTCGACATAGGTGCTTTCGCGCTGTTCGTTGAGCGACAGCAGGCGATTGCGGCGGATCTGGATAAGCCGGTCCGGCGAAGCGATCAGGCCGACGATCAGGGTGTTCTTCAGCGCCAGCAGCGCCGGCGGGATCGGGGCGCCGGGCACCAACGGATGGTTGGCCGCGCGCACGCCGCGATGGGCCAGATAGATGCAGGTCGGGGTCTTCGACGTCCGCGACACCCCGACCAGAACGACATCGGCCTGTTCAAGGTCCTGACCGCCCTGGCCGTCATCGTGGCCCATGGCGTAGTTCAGGGCTTCCATGCGGTTGAAATAGTCAGTGTCGAGCGTGTGCTGGGCGCCGACGCGGCTGGAGATCGGCGCGCCGAGATAGCGCGACATGGCCGCGACCACCGGGTCCAGCGCCGCGATGCAGGGGATCTCATGTCGTCGGCAGCCATCTTCCAGCGCCGATCGCAGGGCGGGATCGATGATGGTGTGCAGGACCACGCCCGGCGAGCCCGCGATTTCCTCCAGCGCCCGCTCCAGCTGACGCGGCGAGCGCACCAGGGCGTAGATGTGCTCGATCGGCAGGATATCGGTGAACCGCGCGCACACGGCCCGGGCCATGGCGTTGAGCGTCTCGCCCGTCGAGTCGGACACGAGATGGATATGGAAATAGGTCGCCAGTCGGGAGGTCGCGGTCATCGCCTTCTTCCATAGGGCGCCGCGGGCCAGGGAACAAAGCCTGTGGATAGGCCGTTAACGAAGCGTTAACCCATCGGGCGCCGAATGGGCTTCCATACAGACGCCCGCGGGTCGGTATGGCCGGGCTGGGCGCCACGGGGACAGGTAGGGCCGAATTCGGTATGGCCGTCCCCAGGTTACGCCCCAACGGGCGCCGCCAACTCGCGACTCGCTCCCCAGCCGTGGATCAAATTCGCCGTTGAGGGGATTTTGCCCGGATGCCCGGTTTAACCTTTCATTAACGATTTCCGAGGCCCTGGGGGGTTGTCCCCGGAGTTCACAGAGCGTCCGTCGACATGGGGACAAGCCCGGCGCCGGCTGGTCATACCGGCTGAACCGCCCGCGACGGGAGCGATTGATCCCCGCGGCGCCCCGGCCCTACTCCCACTACCCCATCCTTTTTAATCTCTTATTAAGGAATGAAAGAGGGGTGGTGGACTTGCCTCTCACGGTGCGGGGCCTATCAAGACCAACGATGACCCAATCACAAATCCCGAGCCTGCTGCGCGTCCTCGATGGTGAGACGCTCGAGCGCCCTCCCGTCTGGTTCATGCGCCAGGCTGGACGGTATCTTCCCGAGTATCGCGCCCTGCGTGCGACGACGCCGGACTTCATCAGCTTCTGCCTGAACCCGGAAAAGGCGGCTGAGGCGACATTGCAGCCGATGCGCCGCTTCCCGTTCGACGCGGCGATCGTTTTTGCTGACATCCTGCTGCTGCCCCAGGCTTTGGGACAGGAGGTCTGGTTCGAAGCCGGCGAGGGTCCCAAGCTCGGCGCCCTGCCTGATCTCGACCGCCTGGCCGCGGAAATCGAAGCCTCGACCGCCCGTCTGTCCAATGTCGGGGAGACCCTGACGCGGGTGCGTGAAGCGCTGGAGCCCGAGCGGGCCCTGATCGGCTTCGCGGGCGCGCCGTGGACCGTGGCGACCTACATGATCGAAGGGGGCTCCTCGGACCGCAGCAAAGCCCGCACCTTCGCCTATGAGCATCCGGCGGAGATGGACCGGCTGCTCGACATCCTCGTCCAGTCGACGGTGCGCTATCTGGCCATGCAGGTCGACGCCGGCGCCCAGGTGCTGAAGCTGTTCGAAAGCTGGGCCGAGGGCCTGCCCGAGGATCTGTTCGAGCGGCTGGTGTGCAAGCCGCACCGGGCGATCCTCGATGGTCTGGCCGGGCTGGACGTGGTCGCGCCGGTGATCGGCTTTCCGCGCGGCGCCGGCAGTCTGGCGCAGCACTATGCCGACACCGTCGGCGTCGACGCCGTGGCGCTCGACACCGCCGCATCGGCCGCGCTCGGTCGCAGCATCCAGGAAAAGGTGCCGATCCAGGGCGCGCTCGATCCGCTGCTGCTGCGGGCTGGTGGCGCGGCGCTCGACCACCGCGTCGACGAACTGATCGAACAGTGGGGCGACGGTCCCTACATCTTCAACCTGGGTCACGGCATCATCCTCGACACGCCGATCGCCCATGTCGAACGCGTCCTCAAGCGGATCACCCAGGGATGAGCCGCAAGGTCGCTATTGTCCTGTTCAACCTCGGCGGGCCTGATGGTCCGGACGCGGTGCGCCCGTTCCTGTTCAACCTGTTCAATGATCCGGCGATCATCAGCCTGCCGGGCATCCTGCGCACGCCGCTGGCGGCCCTGATCTCCAGCCGTCGCGAAGAGTCGGCCAAGGCGAACTACGCCATCATGGGCGGCGGCTCGCCGCTGCTGCCCGAGACGCGTAAACAGGCGGCGGCGCTGGAAACGGCGCTGGCGGTCCGCGCGCCCGACGACGAGATCCGCTGCTTCATAGCCATGCGCTACTGGAAGCCGCTGACCGACGAGACGGCGGCGCAGGTCGCGGCCTGGGGCCCTGACGAGATCATCCTGCTGCCGCTCTATCCGCAGTTCTCGACCACCACGACAGGGTCTTCAGCCCAGGCCTGGGCCAAGGCCTACAAGGGCCCGGGGAAGATCCGCACCGTCTGCTGCTACCCGACGCTCGGCGGGCTGGTCGAGGCGCACGCCCGGCTGATCGCCGAGACCTGGGCGGCCGCCGGCCATGCGGGACCCGCGAGGCTGCTGTTTTCGGCCCACGGCCTGCCGGAAAAGGTCATCAAGGGCGGCGATCCCTACCAGGCGCAGATCGAGGCCACCTGCGCCGCCGTGGCGGAAAAGCTCGGTCCGGGCTGGGACTGGAAGGTCTGTTTCCAGAGCCGGGTGGGGCCGATGAAATGGATCGGCCCGTCGACGGATGACGAGATCCGCGCCGCGAGCGCCGAGGGCCTGGCCCTGGTCGTGACGCCGATCGCGTTTGTCTCCGAGCATGTGGAGACCCTGGTCGAGCTCGATC
>CANJYY010000060.1 GCA_947479185.1 Caulobacteraceae bacterium | reverse complement strand
TCGACCCATGTCGGGTCCGTGAATCCGCCCGGAAGGTCAGGGCCACATTCAGACAGCAGCCATTGTTCGGCAAATTGCCGGTCCGCGGCGGGAAAGAGCGCGGTCAGCTTTCTGGTCAGGCGGGGTGTGAGCGGTATCTCGATCATGGCTGCCAAAGCTGTATCGATATTGCGCCTAAGGAATATTATCGGAAATATAGAGACGGGTGTTTTGGGGCGATGCGGCCCCTAGAGCCCCACCTCGAGCGTCATGCCGTCGTACGCCGGCTCGACTCCGTGCGGAAGTTCCGCCAGCAAGGTCCTGTAATCCATGTCGATATGCATGTTGGTCAGAATGGCGCGGCGCGGCTTCACGCGCTCGATCCACCGCAGCGTCTGCTCCAGGTGCGCATGCGTCGGATGCGGCGTGTGGCGCAGCGCGTCGACGATCCAGGTGTCGACGCCGGCCAGCGCCTCGAACGCGTCCTCCGGGAGGCCGTTGACGTCCGGCGAATACGCCACGGGCCCGCAGCGATAGCCGACGCAGCGGATATGGCCGTGCTCCTGGTCGAAGGTGTTGACCGGAATGGCGCCGGACGGCCCGTCGACGCTGAAGGCCTGGCCGTACGGCGGCAGTGCGACGGCGTCGAGGATTGCCGGATAACCGCCCGTATTCTCGAATATATATCCAAATCGCTTCAGCAGGACATCGCGCGTCGGCGCGTCCATCCGGGCCGGGATCCGCGCGCGCTGGCGCAGGAAGAAGGCCCGCACGTCGTCGATGCCGTGCACCTGGTCGGCGTGGTCGTGGGTGAACAGGATGCCGTCGATGCGTTGCGCGCGCGCGGCGATCAGCTGTTCGCGCAGGTCCGGCGAGGTGTCGATCAGCACCGTGGTCTGCGCGCCCTCCCCCTTGCTGCGCAACAGCAGGCCGCAGCGGGTGCGGCGGTTGCGCGGCTCGGCCGGATCACAGGCGCCCCAGTCGCCGTCCGCCCGCGGCACGCCGCCGGACGAGCCGCTGCCAAGGATGGTGACTTCCAGCACGCCGCTCATGGCCTGGGTATCCGGTCGAACAGGGCGAAGAAGGCGTCCTCGGTGCGCTGCTCGGCGTCTTCCGGCGTCCAGCCCCGGATTTCCGCAAGCTTTGCAAGCACATGCGGCAGGAAGGCCGGTTCGTTGCGGCGGCCGCGCATCGGCACGGGCGCGAGATAGGGACAGTCGGTCTCGACGATGATCCGGTCAGCGGGCATCCCGGCGATGATGTCGCGCACCTCCTGGGCCGCCTTGAAGGTGGCGATGCCCGAGACCGAGAACCACGACCCCAGCGCCGCGCACCGCCGCGCGAGCTCCGGGCCGCTGGTGTAGCAGTGCATCAGCAGGCGGAACGGGCCGGCCGCGTGTTCCTCCTCGAGGATCTGGGCCATGACGTCGTCGGCCTCGCGGGTGTGAACGACCAGCGGCAGGCCGGTCTCGCGCGCGGCGATGCAGTGCTGGCGGAACACGGCGGCCTGCACCTCGCGCGGGCTGAGGTCGTAATGGAAGTCGAGGCCGCATTCGCCGATGCCGACCACCCTGGGGCGCTCGGCCAGCCGGATGAGGACATCGGCCTTAAGTCCCGGATTTTCCTTGGCTTCGTGCGGATGGGTGCCGACGGTCGCCCAGATGTCGGGGTTCTCTTCCGCCACGGCGTAGGTGGCGTCGAAGGTCGAGACCTTGTCGCTGATGTTGACCATCAGCCCGATGCCGGCGGCGCGCGCGCGGTCGATCACCGACTGGCGATCCTCGGCGACCTGCGGCGCGTGCAGATTGACGTGGCTGTCGATCAGCATCAGGCCGCCGCCGCCGCCGAGCGCAACTCGCGCATGGCGGTCCAGAAGGCGTCGGCGCGGTCGAGGTTCACGCCTTCGGTCTGGTACGGCAGCACGCGCAGCCGCTCCCAGGCCAGCACCCAGCGGTCGAGGCCATCGCCCACGCCGGCCATCGCCTGGGTCGTGGCCATGGTGTGGATCTGCGCCGACAGCCGGTCGAACAGCAGGTCGAACCGCCCCTGCCCCTCCGGTCCCCGGAAACTGTCGGCCAGCAGCATCAGCGCGCCCTCGTCGAGACGGGGCAGGTTGCGCAGGATCTCGTGCGCGGCGTCGTCGGCGCCCAGGGCGTCAGCCGCCGCCAACCGCAAGGCCAGCCCCGGCGCGCCGCCGGCCATGTGCGCCAGGCGGGCGGCCTGATCGTGGGTCAGGTCGCTCTGCGCCTGGAGGAAGTCGACCGTCATCGCCTCGCCCGGCGCCGTGAAGGCCAGCCGACGGCAGCGCGAGCGGATGGTCGGCAGCAGCCGTCCCGGCGCGTGGCTGACAAGGAAGATCACCCCGCGCGGCGGCGGCTCTTCCAGCGTCTTGAGGATGGCGTTGGCCGAGTTGACGTTGAGATCGTCTGCCGCGTCGATGATGGCCACGCGATAGGGCGAGGTCGCCGGGGTCTGGGAGAAGAACTCCGCCAGCCGCCGCGCCTCGTCGACCGGGATCACCTTGCGCAGCTTGCCGTCCTCGCCGACGCGCTCGAGCACCATCAGGTCGGGATGCGACCGCGCCGACACCTGGCGCACGACGGGATCGGAGCCCAGCGAGCCCAGAATGCCATTGGCGGGATCGGGTCTCGCGCCAAGCAGCCGCCGGGCGGCGCGGAAGGCGAAGGTCGCCTTGCCCACGCCTTCGGGGCCGGTCAGCAGCCAGGCGTGGTGCAGCCGTCCGCGGTTGATCGCGTCGAGGAAGGCGTTCTCCTGCTCCTCCGCGCCGTCGAGGCGGAAGGCGTCGCGGGGATGGACCGGCTCGGCGCTCATCGGCCCAGCCGCTCGGTCACGGCGGTCCAGACCAGGGCCGCGACCTCGTCCTCGGTACCCGAGGCGTCGATGATCACGCAGCGCCCGGGCTCGGCCTTCGCGATTTCGAGATAGGCCGCGCGCAGCCGCGTGTGGAAGTCGAAGTCCTTGGTCTCGAACCGCACCTCGAACATGTCGCGGCCGAAGGCGCGCTCCAGGCCGATCTGCGGCGGCAGGTCGAACACCAGCGTCAGGTCCGGCCGGTTGTCGCCGACCACGGCCCGTTCAACGGTGGCGATGAAGTCCGCCGGCACGCCGCCGCCTGCGCCCTGGTAGGCGCGGGTCGAGTCGGCGAAGCGGTCACAGATGACCCATTCGCCCAGCTCGAGCGCGGGCACGATAGTCCGCTCCAGATGGTCGCGCCGCGCGGCGTTCATCATCAGGGTTTCGGACATCGGCGACCAGCGGTCGGCCTTGCCCTCGACGAGCAGGCTGCGCAGCGCCTCGGCCCCGTCGGAGCCGCCGGGCTCGCGGGTGCGGATCGCCGTACGGCCCTCGGCCATGAGCCGGGCCGTCAGGGTGCGGGACTGGGTCGATTTCCCGGTCCCCTCCCCGCCTTCGAAGGTGATGAATTTTCCGCGCGCCACGACGCCCTCAATCGGACGGAACGGGCGCGATGTCCAGAATGGGCGGGCTTTGAGCTGTGGACTATCTGCCGGCCGACGCCGGACCGAGATAGCGCACCCGCACCCGGGCGACGCCCTTGCGGGCGATGCCCAGCTGTTCGGCGGCGGCCTTGGACAGGTCGATGATCCGGCCGTCGACGAACGGCCCCCGGTCGTTGACCCGCACGCGGATCTTGCGGCCGGTGTCCAGATCGGTGACCTCGACGATGGACGGCAGCGGCAGCGTCTTGTGGGCGGCCGAGGGCACGTCCATGTCGAACGTCTCGCCATTGGCGGTGTTGCGGTTGTGGAACTGCTCGCCGTACCAGCTGGCGATGCCCTTCTCGTCATAGTCCGGGTCGTAGCGGGGCCGGTACCAGACCCCGCGCACCTGGTAGGGCTTCATGGTCCCCGGGACCCGTCCGCCCGGCGCCGCGCGTTGCGGCGGCCCCGAGGGTTCCGGCCCGCGCACGGCGTAGCGCGGCGAGGCGCAGGCGGCCAGGGCCAGACAGACCAGCAGCACCGCCAGCGCACCCGGCGACAGTCTTTGGCGTGAGGCGGTCATGGCCCCTCCCCGGTTCATTGACCGTCAGACTAGATGCAAAGGGTTTTCAGCGTGGTTAAGAGCGCGAAAGCCCTGATCAGGCGCGATCACCGCTCGACGCGGCGTGTCTGAAGGCTAGGCTGGGCAAAAAGACCAGGGATGGAAACACCGATGAGCCAGTCACTTCCCGAGCAGGGCGCGCCCTGGGCCGAGACCCGCGCCCGGATGCTCGACATGGCCGCCGGCGACGTCAAATGGCGGGACGGCAAGGCCGCAGTCTATGTGTTCAACGCCGGCGAGGATGTCGAACGGGTCCAGAAGGAGGCCTATGCGATGTTCGCCTCCGAGAATGGTCTCGGCCCCGCGGCCTTCCCCAGCCTGGCGCGGATGGAGCGGGAGGTGGTGGCCAATGGCCTTTCCCTGCTGCACGGCCCGGAGGGCGCGGCCGGGTCGATGACCAGCGGCGGCACCGATTCCATCCTGATGGCGGTCAAGGCCGCCCGCGACTACGCCCGCAAGATCCGCGGCGTGACCGGACCGCTCAACCTGGTCCTGCCGTTCTCGGCCCACCCGGCCTTCGACAAGGCCTGCCGGGTGATGGAGATCGAGGTGCGCAGAACGGCGCTGAAGGACTATCTGGCCGACGCAGTGGCCATGGAAGCGGCGGTCGACGACGCCACGATCATGATCGTCGGCTCGGCCCCCTGTTTTCCCTACGGCCTGATCGACCCGATCGCGGCGCTGGGCGCCCTCGCCGAGCGGCGCGACCTGTGGCTGCACGTCGATGCCTGCGTCGGCGGCTACATCGCGCCGTTCGTGCGGATGAACGGCGCCGACATCCCGCCGTTCGACTTCCAGGTTCCCGGCGTACGCTCGATGTCGGCCGACCTGCACAAGTACGGCTACTGCGCCAAGGGCGCCTCGACGGTGTTCTTCCGTTCGGAGGCCCTGAAGCAGCACATGATCTTCGAGGTCGGCGACTGGCCGGCGGGCAAGATGACCACCCCGACCCTGGCCGGCACCCGCCCCGGCGGCGCCATCGCCGCGGCCTGGGCGGTGATGAATGTGCTGGGCGTCGACGGCTACCGCGACAAGCACGGCCAAGTGACGAAGGCGCGCGAGATCATCGAGGCCGGCGTCAAGGCGCGGGGCTTCACGGTCATCGGCGCGCCGAAGCTCGGTATCCTCGCCTTCACCCGCGACGACCTCGACTGCATGGCCATTCTCGGCAAGCTGTACGAGCGCGGCTGGGTGACCAGCGCCACCAGCCAGCCGCGCGGCCTGCATCTGATGCTGTCGCCCGTGCATCTGTCGGTGGCCGACCGGTATCTGGCGGATCTCGATTGGGCGACCGAGGCCGCGCGCGGACAGACCGGCGCCGCGGCGAACGTGGGCTACGCGCGATGACACCGCCCGGCGGTTGATTTGGGTCAACGCGGCTCCCCGTTTCGGGGACCAAGGTTCGGTCAAGGCCGCTCCGCCGAACAAGCCCATGGATCATCTGACCGGGCGCGCGGGATGGGGCGCCCTCGGGAGACCCCGCATGAAGCCTGTCCTCACATCGGCCCTCGTCCTGGCGCTTGTCGCCGGCGGCACGGCCGCCGTGGCCCAGCCCGCTCGTCCGGACCGTGACCGGCCGGATTTCCAGGGTCGCGGATCGTCTCACGACTATCGCCCCGGCGGCCCCCGCTGGTCGCGTGGCGATCGCCTGCCGCCGGAGTATCGTCAGAACCAGCATTACGCACGGGACTGGCGGCAGCGCGGTCTGCGCCAGCCGCCGCGCGGCTATCGCTGGTACAGCTACGGCGACAACAACTTCATCCTCGCCGCCATCGCCTCCGGCCTTGTCCTCGAGACCGTCTATCGCGACGATCGCGACCGGAGCTGGGACCAGAGCTATTCGCGCCGTTACACCTACAATGACGACATCTATTACCGGGAATGCCGCAACAAGGCCGATCCCGGCGGAGTCCTGATCGGGGCGCTCATCGGCGGCCTGATCGGCAACGCGGCCGGGGGCGACCATAACCGTGGCGCGGCGCTCGCCGGTGTCATCATCGGCGGGGCCGTCGGCGCCAAGCTGACCAGCAACATGGACTGCGATGACCGCAGCTACGCCTATCGCAGCTACTATGACGGCTTCAACTCCGGCCGTCCGGGCAGCCGCTACAGTTGGCGTAACCCGGCCAACGATCATCGCGGCGACATCGTGGTCGGCAACTACTACAACGACCGCGCCGGCTTCCGCTGCACCACCTTCACCCAGCGGATCTACATCCAGGGCCGTCCCCAGGTCGGGACCGGCCGCGCCTGCCGTCAGCCGGACGGGACCTGGGCCGTCGTAGACTGATCCCCGTGAGGGCTACCGGTCGGGGGACTCCTCTTCCTCGGCCGGCGGCCCGCCGCGCGACCGCCTGGGCTCGAGCCAGTTGTGTTCGAGCAGCCGCAGTCGGCCCGTCACCGAGAACAGGAAGGCGGTCGACCAGGCGATCAGGATGACGCCATTGGCCGCCTCGATGGCGCTGAGCATGCGCCAGGTCACCGGCAGAACCACGTCGCCATAACCCACGGCGACGAACGTCACGGTCGAGAAATACAGCGCCGGCTCAAGCGACGGCAGGGCGCCCAGCACCAGGTACAGCATGGCGTAGAGCCAGATCTGCACGGTGTGCAGCGCGAAGATGCCGAACACCACCAGCACCACCAGCATCGCCTGGCCGGTATGGCTCTTGTCCGCCCGCAAGCGGTGGCCGGTGTGTCCCATGATCCGCAGCAGCAGGATCAGCCCCCAGAAGTGAATGAGCACCGTCACCCCGACCATGGCTGTGGCGAAGGCGAGGTTCTGCAGCAGGCCGACGTGCGTGGGGTCCATGGCGCTGCCATCCTACATCAAAGGGGAAGACCGCAAGGCGCGGCTGCCTATTTCACCGGCCGAATGGGGTCTGACCCGTCCCAGTCCACCGCGGCGCGGCGGATATGGTCAAAGAAGCGTATCTTGGTTCCACTGACATCCGACAGTTCGACGACCGTGCCGGGGTGCGCCTGGTCGGTGTCGAAATAGACGAAGCGGCCGTTGGGGCCGTTGATCTGGCCCTCATGGCCGATGGTCAGCCCCCGGGCCAGGGCGGCGTCGAAGTCGGCCTGGTAGGTCGTCGACCACCAGGACATATGTTGCAGCCCCTCGCCGTGTTTGGCCGCGAACTCGCGATAGAGCGACGGGACATCGTTGCGCTGCTGGATCAGCTCGATCTGCAGGTCGCCGCTGTTGGCCAGGGCGATCGACAGGTCGATGTCATAGGCCACGCCGCGATGGCGGAACCAGTCGACCGGGACCTTCTCGATGTAGAAGAACGGCCCCACGCCGAGGACCTCTATCCAGTGCTTCATCGACGCCTCGACGTCGCGCACGACATAGCCGTTCTGGCGGACTGGCCCGTTAAAGCGGCTCATGGTGCGTCTCCCCGGGCCTTGAGTGCGCGACCCTGACGCCAGCCTCGGGGAATCCCCGGCGCCGCGCAACCCGCTGACGGTCGGCCCACATCGGGCGCAGGGCGAGCGCTTTCGGCGATTGCCGTTGGCCAAAACGGCGCCTAACCTCCCCGCCGCCGGCGAGACACTGCGCCGCGAGGAAACCAGGGGGGAACCACCCATGAAGACCAGATTGCTTATCGCCATCGCCGGGCTCGCGCTCATCGCCACGCCGGCGCTCGCCGCCTCGACCACCGTCGAGTTCGCCAACAGCGGCACCGGCCAGACCAGCACCGTCGTGTTCAATTCCGACGGCACGGCCAGCGCCAACGGCGGCCCGGCCTCGGCCTATACCGTCGACCAGGCGGCCAAGAAGATCTGCGGCCAGGTCCAGGGCCAGGAGCTCTGCGTGACCTTCGGCGAGATGGGCACGACGGTCGGCTTCACCACCAGCTACAGCGACACGGCCGGCAATTCCGGCACGGCGACGATCACGGCCGTCAGCGAATAGGCAGGCCGGACGCGACGGTGGACGCAGGTCGTCCGCCGTCGTTGTCAGGAGGCCAGCCGCACCGATGCCCGGGCGCCGGTCCGCGACAGGGCCGACTGGATCGCATCGTGCAATCCCCTGGGCGTGATCGGCTTCTCCAGCAGGCTTGTCACGCCCGCAGCCTTGCTGGCCGAGACGTTGGCTTCCAGCGCGTTGGCCGTCACGGCGATGATCGGGACAGCGCCGGCAGAACCCGGCAGCTTGCGGACTTCCATCGTCCGGTTGGCGGCGTTGTCAGCGACGATCAGGATTATGCGGCCCCCGCGCGGTCGAACCGGGCGCTGGCGCCGCCGCCACTTCCACCGGTTCTGTGCACGTTGTCGGCAAGGCGGGTGATCACGAACCGTCCGACGATGTCGCGCAGATCCGCCGCCTCACCCTGCAACTGGGACACAGCCTCGTTGCAGTCCTCGGCCATGCGGGCGTTCTGCTGCGTGGTCAGCTCCATTTCCGACGCCGCCAGGTGAACATCGCCCAGCCGCCCGGCCTGCTCCTGGGTCGCCTCGGCGATGCGGCTGACGAACTCCGCGAGGTCGCCGACCTGCACCACGATCCGGCGCAGGGTGTCGCCCGTGCCGGTGACATAGTCCTTGCCGCTGTCGACAAGCTCCTTGGACGTGCGGATCAGGACGTTGATGTCCTTGGCCCGCCCGGCCGTGTGCTGGGCCAGGGCGCGGACCTCGGTCGCGACGACGGCGAAGCCGCGACCTGAATCGCCGGCGCGCGCGGCCTCGACCCCGGCGTTCAGCGCCAGCAGGTTGGTCTGGAAGGCGATGCCGTCGATGACCTCGACGATCTGGCCGATCTGGTGGGTCGACTCGACGATCTCCGACATGGCCGTCACCGTGCTGGTGATGACGCCGTCGCTGCGTTCGGCGTCGATCTTGGCCGCGACCACCGCCTGGCTGGCCTGGGCCGTTGCGCGCGCCGACTGGCGGACGGCGTCGGCGATGCCCTGCAGCGTGCGGCCCGTCTGTTCGGCGCTTTCAGCCTGCTCGACGGTGCGTCTCGACAACTCAGTGTTGGCCGAGGCGATCTGGTCGACCCGCCACAGGATGCCGTCGGTGTTCTCGCGAACGCGCGACAGCGCGCCGTCCAGCTTGTCGGCGGCGGCGTTGAAGTCTTCGCGCAGGCGGTCATAGGCGCCGCCAAAGGGCTGTTCGATCCGCGTGGTCAGGTCGCCCGCCGCCAGTCCGGCGAGCCCGGCGGCCAGGCCCTCGACGACCCGGGTCTGCTCGGCCGCCTGGGCAAGACGGGCGGATTCCTGCTGCGCGCGCGCTGCTTCCTGATCGCGTCGCAGCTGACCGGTTTCGCGGCCCTGGTCGCGGAATACCGACAGGGCCCGCGCCATCGCGCCGACTTCATCGCGCCGCTCGGCGTGGGGAATGCTGACCTCCAGATTGCCGCCGGACAGCACGGTCATGGCGCCGGTCATGTCACCCAGAGGATCGGTGACGTCGCGGATGATCCGCGCAGCGCTTCGGCGCACCACAAAGATCAGGACCGCCGCCAACATGGCCATCAGCCCGGCGAAGGCCAGCAAGACGTTGCGCGCGAACGCTTCGGTGCGAGCGCCCTCGGCGTTGGCGGCCACCACCAGGGCGTCCACGGCGGCGCGATGGATCTCGTACTGGGCGGTGATCGCCCGGTAGCTGGCGCGCGCCGCTTCGGTGTCGCCCCGCTGCAGCGCCGGCAGGAAGGACGTGTTGACTTCCTTCCAGAACGCCTGCGCCGGCCTGTCCGACGTGACCAGAATCTGCTGCTTGAGATCCGGCGTCAGCTTCGAGCTGTCCCAGTAGTCGTGGCGCAGGCGGTAGTCGGCCTCCAGCGCCTTCAAACGCCGGGCATGCCGCGACAGGTCGGCGCCGGAGTCCAGCGCCAGGGTCGTCTCGAGATAGGCCTCGATGACATACTCGGGCGGCGGCAGGATGTCGGCGACCAGATCCTTCCCCAGCACGATCCTTTGATAGACCGGGCCGTTCACCCTCAGGATCTGCAGGCTGACGAGCGATCCCGCCCCCAGCATCACGAACGCGACAAGCACCGTCCGCGAGAAAGCGTTGATGGCCCCGCGAAGGCCGTTGTTCGAATCACGCTGGCGCACGACGACATTCTCCGACCGATATCCGGTCCAGAAGCGGGCGAAATAGTTTACCGAGTATTCCCGAACAAAGATCGAGCAGGATTATGAAAAATACCAATAAAGCGGATAATAAACCCAAAGCGGGTAGTGTCGATGCTGGCCGGGATGACTGTTCCTGGCGGGCCGTTGAGATCCGTCATCTTCGGGACGCTTCCGCCTCCCCGCGCCCCCACCCCGACCAGACCCCTGACTCCGCCGGCGTCCCCCCGATCCTGCCCGGGCGCACGGCGACGTTCTGCTTGCATGCGCAAGGCGCCTCGGTAGAGTTTGCCGGCGCCGGTGGCGCGATATCCGACGTGATCTGCCGATGGGA
>CANJYY010000059.1 GCA_947479185.1 Caulobacteraceae bacterium | reverse complement strand
GCCGGCGTTGGCCAGCACGACGCCGGTGACGCCGCCGACGGTGAACAGGAAGATGAAGCCCATCGCCCAGAGCATCGGCGTCTTGAAGCTGACCGAACCGCCCCACATCGTGGCGATCCAGCTGAAGATCTTCACGCCCGTCGGGACGGCGATGACCATCGTGGCGGCGACGAAGTAGGCCCGCAGGTTGATGCCCATGCCCACGGTGTACATGTGGTGGGCCCAGACGATGAAGCCGACGAAGCCGATGGCGACCATGGCGTAGGCCATGGCGAGGTAGCCGAACACGGGCTTCTTGGAGAAGGTCGAGACGATGTGGCTGATCATGCCGAAGCCCGGCAGGATCAGGATGTACACTTCCGGGTGGCCGAAGAACCAGAACAGGTGCTGGAACATGACCGGATCGCCGCCGCCGGCGGGATCGAAGAAGTGGGTGCCGAAGTTGCGGTCGGTCAGCAGCATGGTGATGGCGCCCGCCAGAACCGGCAGCGACAGCAGCAGCAGGAAGACGGTGACCAGGATCGACCAGACGAACAGCGGCATGCGGTGCAGGGTCATGCCCGGCGCGCGCATGTTGAAGATCGTGGTGATGAAGTTGATCGCGCCGAGGATCGAGCTGGCGCCCGCGAGGTGCAGCGAGAAGATCGCCAGATCCATCGACGGCCCGGTGTGTCCGGACGTCGAGAGCGGCGGATAGATCGTCCAGCCGCCGCCGAAGCCGTGGCCGGGGCCGCCGTCGACGAACATCGAGATCAGCAGCAGCACCCAGGCGGCGACCAGCAGCCAGAACGAGATGTTGTTCATCCGCGGGAAGGCCATGTCCGGCGCGCCGATCATGATCGGCACGAACCAGTTGCCGAAGCCGCCGATCATCGCCGGCATGACCATGAAGAAGATCATGATCAGGGCGTGCGCGGTGACAACGGCGTTGTAGCCGTGGTTGGACTGGTCGATCAGGCCCAGCAGGCTGACCGAGGAGTTGGGGCCGAAGATCTGGATGCCGGGAGCAGCGAGCTCCCAGCGGATCAGGCCGGAAAGGGCGCCGCCCACCAGTCCCGCCATGATGGCGAAGATGATGTACAGCGTGCCGATGTCCTTGTGGTTCGTGGAGAAGAACCAGCGGGTGAAGAAGCCGGGGATGTGCTCGGCTTCGGAGTCGTCATGAGCGGCGGCGTGAGCCATCGGTCTTTATCCTGAAATCAGTTCGCGGCCGCCGGCGCGAGGCCGGCGGCGGGCGCGGCGGGAGTCGCCGTGGGAATCGGAGCAGGCGCGGCGCCGTCGGTCGCCGGAGCGGCGACGGGGGCGGGCGCCGGCGCGGCGGCGGGAGCCTTGGTGGCCACCCAGGCGTCGAAGTCGGCCTGGCTCACAACCTTGATCTCGATCGGCATGAAGGCGTGGTCGACGCCGCACAGTTCCGAACACTGGCCGTAGTAGGTGCCGACCTTTTCAGCCTTGAACCAGGTCTCGTTCAGACGGCCCGGAATGGCGTCGGTCTTGAGGCCGAAGGCGGGCAGGGCGAACGAGTGGATCACGTCGGCGCCGGTCACCTGGACCCGCACCACCTTGCCCACCGGCACGACCATCGGTTCGGTCGCGGCCAGGCGGTAGAGGCTGTGGGGCAGGCCGCGCGCGGCGACCTCGTCCTCGGGCAGCATGGCCGAGATGAACTCCGGCACCTTCTGGTCGGGATACTCGTAACCCCAGTTCCACTGGTAGCCGACGGCCTTAACCGTCAAGTCCGGCTTGGGCATGTTGTGATAGTCGAACAGCAGCCGGAACGAGAAGATCGCGATGAACATCAGGATCAGGACCGGGACCAGCGTCCAGATCACCTCGATCAGCGTGTTGTGGCTCCACTTCGAAGGCACCGGATTGGCCTTCTTGTTGTAGCGCACGACGATCCACAGCAGCAGGCCCAGCACGAACAGGCTGATGATCGTGATGATCGGCAGCAGGATCGCATCGTGGAAGAAGATCACCTGATGCTTCAGCGGCGAGGCCGCCGGCTGCAGGCTCATGCCCCCGGGGGTGGGCTGCCCCATCAAATCCTCGGCGCGGACCCCACCCGCGGCCATCGCCGTCATTACGACGGCGGCGAAAGCTGTAAGCAGCCCCCGCATCCCCTTCACCTTCGCGTTCATGCGCCTCACGTCCGTTTCGCCGGTCCTTGAAGTTCGCCGGCAGTCAGGAGCTACTCGGCGGAGGACCCGGCCCGCTTTCGCGCGCCTTCATTCCCCCGTCCCTTTCGCCATTTCAGGCCCGGTGCATACGCGTTGGAACCGGGATTGCCAAGCGGCTCAAGGCCTGACCCGACATGGGCCGGCGCTTGTCATTGATCTCACCCCGCTACCCTGCTTCAACAGGTATCTTGCATTAGTCAGTATCGTGCGATACACCGGTCCAAGATTTGGGAATGGAACACGTGACCGAAGCTATCGAAATCCAATTGAAAAAAGGGGTGCTGGCGCTCTGCGTTCTGGCCTTGCTGTCGCGCGCCGACAGCTACGCCTACGAGATCGCCAGCCGACTCGCGAAGGACATCGACATGGGGGAAGGCACCATCTACCCGCTCATGCGCCGGTTGCAGGCGGACGGGCTGGTCGAGACCTATCTGGTGGAGTCGCAAAGCGGCCCGCCGCGGAAATACTACCGGCTGACCGACGCCGGCCGCGGCAGTTTTACGCAGCAGAAAACCGAATGGGCCGCCTTCACCCGCGCCGTCGACGACATTCTGGGAGCAGGGGCATGACCCGAGACGACTTCATGGCGCGGCTTCGCCGTGGCCTGGCGGGCGCGCCCGCAGCGACCATCGCCGACATCGCCGCCGACTATGACACCCACTTCGCCGACGGCGCGGCCGCCGGTCGCAGCGAACAGGAAGTGGCCGCCGCGCTCGGCAACCCCGACCGGCTCGCCCGCGAACTGCGCGCCGAGGCCGGGCTGAAGAAGTGGGAGGAGCAGAAGAACCCGTCCGCCGCCGCCGCCGCGGTCTTCGCGGTGCTGGGGCTGGGCGCGATCGACATCATCATCCTGCTGCCGATTCTGATGAGCGTGCTCGGCACGCTGCTGGCGATGTTCATCACCGTGATCGCCGGCGTGATTGCCGGCGCCGTGGTGATGGCGGCCGGTCCTTTCTTCGATCCGCCGGGCGGACCGCTGACGGCGATCCTCGCCGGCCTCGGCCTGATGGCCGGCTCGACCTCGCTGGGTGCGATCACCACGATCGTCACCATCGGGCTGATGAACCTGATGGTCTGGTACGGCCGTCTCCACTACCGGCTGCTGAAGCCGGCCATTGACCCGCAAGGCTGAGGGCGACGCCATGATCCGCAATCTGATTGTCATCGCCGTGGCGAGCTTCGTCCTGACCCTGGTCTGCGCCGTCGGCGTCGCCGCGCTCGGCGGTCGCGAACTGATGGAGCACGGCTGGTCCATCCCGGCCGATATCAATGTCGACGAGCATGGGGACGACGTGCGCATCTCCGTCGGGGGCGACGACGAGTCCGGCCCCGACACCACCCGCGACATCGCCTGGGCCGGGGGCTCCGTCCTGCAGATCAACCTGCCGGCCGAGGTGACCTACACCCAGGGGGCGACGCCGAAGGTCACGGTCACCGGGCCGAAAGGGCTGGTGGACCGGGTGACCCTCGTCGACGGCGGCCTGCGCCTCGACCCGGCCGGCGGCGATTCGCGGGGCGCGGTGCGCATCGGCGTCGTGCGCGACCGGCTGAAGATCACCGTCGTGGCCCCGGCCGTGACCAAGTTCGTGCTCAACGGCTCGCCGTCGCTCAGCCTCGCGGCCTATGACCAGCCCGAACTGGCCGTGGAGATCAACGGCTCGGGCGACGTCTCCGGGACCGGCAAGACCCAGTCCCTTACCCTGTCGATCGCGGGCTCGGGCGAGGCCGGCCTGGCCGGTCTGCAGGCCCGCGACGCCAGCGTCAGCGTCACGGGCAGCGGCAACGCCGAGGTTCTGGCCAGCGGCGCGGTCAAGGTGTCGATCGCCGGCAGCGGCGACGTCACCCTGACGGCGAAACCGGCCAGCCTGACCAGCAATATTGACGGATCGGGCGATCTTCACCTCCCATGAGGATGACGGGGGCGGTCGAACGCCCTACCTGTAGGGCATGACCGCTTCCGTACTCGCTCCCTCGCTCCTCGACTCCGCCGGCGTCGATCCTGATCGCGCCCGCGCTATCCTCGGCGACGCCCTCGTCGGTGCCGATGACGGGGAACTGTTCATCGAACGCAGCGAGAGCGAGGCGTTCGTGTTCGACGACGGGCGGCTCAAGACCGCCTCCTACGACACCAGCGAGGGCTTTGGTCTGCGCGTCGTGGCCGGCGAGACGGCCGGCTACGCCCACGCCAGCGAGATCTCCGAAGCGGCCATCCGCCGCGCCGGCGATTCGGCCCGGCTGGCGCGGCGCGGCTATTCCGGCATCGCCGCCGAGGCCCCGCGCGCCACCAATACCAAACTCTATGGCGAGGACGACCCCGTCGCCTCGCCGGGCTTCTCCGACAAGGTCGCCCTGCTTCAGGAGATCGACGCCTGGGCCCGGGCCCGCGACCCGCGCGTGGTCCAGGTCATGGCCTCGATGGCCGGCGAGCGCCGCACGGTGGAAATCCTGCGCGCCGATGGCCGGCTGATTCGCGACGTGCGCCCGCTGGTGCGCGTCAATGTTCAGGTCACCGTCGAGCGCGACGGCCGCCGCGAGACGGGCGTGTCCGGGGCCGGCGGCCGCGCCGGCTTCGAGGCCTGGATCTCGCCGGACAGGTGGCGGGAGCAGGTCGAGTTCGCCCTCGCCCAGGCCGTAACCAATCTCGACGCCGTCGACTGCCCGGCCGGCGAGATGGACGTGGTGCTCGGCCCGGGCTGGAACGGCGTGCTGCTGCATGAAGCCGTTGGCCACGGCCTCGAGGGTGACTTCAACCGCAAGGGCCTTTCGGCCTTTTCCGGTCGTATCGGCGAGCGCGTCGCCGCGCCGGGCGTCACGGTGTTCGACGACGGGACCATCCCCGGCCGCCGCGGCTCGCTGACCGTCGACGACGAGGGCACGCCCACCGAACGCACCATCCTGATCGAGGACGGCATCCTCGTCGGCTATATGCATGACCGCATGAGCGCCCGGCTGATGGGCCTCGCCCCCACCGGCAACGCCCGGCGCGAGTCCTACGCCCACATGCCGATGCCGCGCATGACCAACACCGGCATGCTCGGGGGCGACCACACCCAGGCCGAGATGATCGCCTCGACGAAGCGGGGCATCTTCTGCACCCACCTCGGCGGCGGCCAGGTCGACATCACCAACGGCAAGTTCGTCTTCCAGTGCACCGAGGCCTGGCTGATCGAGGACGGCAAGCTGACCACCCCGGTCAAGGGCGCCAGCCTGATCGGCGACGGCCCCAGCGCCCTGACCCGCATCACCATGATCGGCGACGACTTCGCCATGGACCCGGGCATCGGCGTCTGCGGCAAGGGGGGGCAGGGCGTGCCGGTCGGGGTGGCGCAGCCGTCGCTGAAGATCACCGGCCTGACGGTCGGCGGCACGGCGGTCTGACGTCCCGCCGCTGACTGATCAGCGGCAACATTTCACCGAATTAATGCACATTTCGGCCTTGTAACGTGCTCCAGCGGCGCGCGCCCGCCACGGTCCTCCCCAATCCGGCCGGGGGGCCAGAGGGGACGTCTGTCATGAGTTATCCGCTGCTTCTGGCCGTGCTGGCCGCCGCGACGCCCGAGGCCGGCGTCGTGCGGCCGTCCGAGTCGACGGGCGTGACGCCCTATGCCGCGGCCTTCTTCGCCGCCGCCCAGCCGAACTCGGCCATGGACATGATCAGCCGGATTCCGGGCTTCGCCTTTGACGGCGGCAGCGGTGTTCGCGGCTTCGGCGGCGCCGCCGGCAACGTGCTGATCGACGGCCAGCGTCCGGCGACCAAGAGCGAGGGCCTCGAGGATTCCCTGCGACGCATCCAGGCCGGACAGGTCGAGCGGATCGACATCATTCGCGGCGGCGCGCCCGGCATCGACATGCAGGGCAAGACGGTCATCGCCAACGTCGTCCTGCGCAAGGACCAGTCGGGCCAGTGGCTGTTCGGCGTCGCCGACATCTTCTACCAGGACGGCCGCACCGCGCCCGCCATCCGGTTCGAAGGCACGCAGAAGTTTGGCGGCGACAAGACCTTCGACTGGTCGGCTCTGGCCTTCACCTATGTCGATGACGGCGCCGGCGAGGGGCCCCGCAGCGTGGACGACGCGAGCGGCGCGCCGATCCGCCGCAGCCTGTCGGACGAGACCGGCGGCGGCGGCGGCTACAGCCTCAAGAGCGGCCTCAAGACCCCGCTGACGGGCGGCCGGCTGGCGATCAACGCCAAGCTCGACCGCGACCACTACGAGTGGTCGCTGAACGACCTGATCATCGCCCCGACCCCCGGCCAGCTGTCGGTCAACGACGACCAGGTCAAGAACGAGGGCGAGGTCGGGGCGAACTGGGAACGGGCGCTGGGCCCGAAGACCCGCTTCGAGTTCACCGGCCTGGCCCAGCGGTCCTACGTCGACTTTTCCTCGGCCTTCGCCGACGGGACCGACGACGGGCTGTTCAGCCAGCACAGCGAATCCGGCGAGAGCATCGCCCGCGGCGTGCTGCGCTACACCGCCAGCCCGACCTGGTCGATGGAAGTCGGCGGCGAGGCCGCGTTCAACTTTCTCGACAGCGGCATCGACTATGTCGAGAACGGCGTCCCGGTGATCCTGCCGGCCGCCAATGTGCGCGTCGAGGAACGGCGCGGCGAGCTGTTCGGCTCGTCCACCTGGCGGTTGTCGCCGGCGCTGTCGGTCGAGGGCGGCCTGCGGGTCGAGGTCTCGACCATTTCCCAGACCGGCGACACCGACCTGGAGCGGTCGTTCACCTACGTCAAACCTCGCCTGGCGGTGACCTGGTCGCCGACGCCGGTCGACCAGGTCCGCCTGCGCGTCGAGCGCGAGGTCGGCCAGCTGGATTTCGGCGACTTCGTCTCTTCGGTGGCCTTCTCGACCGGCGTCGGCACGGCCGGCAACGCCGACCTGGAGCCGTCCAGGTCGTGGACCGTCGAGGCGGCCTGGGAGCGCAAGTTCTGGAAGGACGGCGCGATCGTCCTCACCGCCGTCCATGAACAGATCACCGACGCCACCGACCGGGTGCCGATCATCGGCCCGGGCTACGCCTTCGACGCGCCGGGCAACATCGGCGACGGAACCAGCGACAGTGTCGAGGTCTCCCTGGCCCTGCCGCTGACGCGGATCGGCGTGCCGGGCGGCCTGCTCCGCGCGCGGGGCGAGTGGAGCCGGTCGGAGGTGAACGACCCGATTACCGGCGAGGCGCGCCGGATCAGCGGCCAGTCGCCGTTCGAGGGCGAGGTCAACTTCTCGCAGGACCTGCCGAAGTACCGCACCCAGTGGGGCGTCAACACCAGCCTCGGCTTCCAGGAGCGCTACTACCGGTTCGACCAGATCGAGACGGTCGAACTGGGAACCTGGGTCCAGCTCTACGCCGAGTACAAGCCTCGGCCGAACCTCAGCTTCCGCGTCGAGATGCAGAACCTGCTCGGCCGCGATTTCACCCGTACGCGGGAGGTCTTCGCCGGCCCCCGCAACACCGCCGGCCTCGACCATGTCGACCGGCGGCCGCTGTCGTTCGACCCGTTCATCTATTTCCGCATCCGCCACACTTTCGGCTGAGGCGACACCCTCTCCGGCCGTCGTTCCCCTGCCCCAAAGCACGACGGTCGAAGAAGAAGGGCCCCGGGATCGCTCCCGGGGCCCTTTGTCGTTTCTGCGCTGATCAGGCGATCAGTGCGGCATGGACTGCCGGTCGCCGTCGACTTCGGCGTGCGGCGTGCCGTCCACCCCGACGTGGCCCCAGTTCTTCACCAGGAAGCTGATCAGGATGAAGAACACCCCCACGCCGATGCCGGCCCAGCCGAGCTTGCCGAAGCCGTCCAGCGAGGTGGCCAGCGCGCCGGCGGGGTCGAGAACCTGGCCGCCGACCGTTTCGGTGCCCATGGCGCCGGCGATGATGCCGCCGACGTACTGGGCGATGGAGCTGGACAGGAACCAGACCGCCATCATGAACGACACCACCGAGGGCATCGACAGCTTGGTGATCTCCGACAGGCCCACGGGCGACAGGAACAGCTCGCCGGTGGTGTGCAGCAGGTAGAGGAAGCCGAGCATGATCAGCGGCATCTGGAAGGCCGAGTTGGCCATGCCGGAGCCCCAGACGATGACCATGAAGCCGAGGCCGACCTGAAGCAGGCCAAGGCCGAACTTCATCACCGGGTTCGGATCGCGGTTATGCTTGCCGAGGAACAGCCACAGCGCCGCGAAGATCGGGGCGAAGATCAGGATGAAGCCGGCGTTGAACGACTGGGTCTGGGCGGCGGTGATGCCCATGTCGATCCAGCGCACGTTGTCCGGCACGCCGGCGGCCATGACCATGTCCCGGGTGCCGAAGAAGAACGACTGGCCGAACAGGTCGAGCGTGATGGGTGAACTGATCAGCGACAGGTCGACGTTGCGGTCGGCGAACAGGTTGAGCGAGGTGCCGGCCTGTTCGAACAGGGTGAAGAACACCACCGCGCCGAAGATCAGGATCATGGCCAGCATCATGCGCTGGCGCTGGATCCAGGTCTTGCAGACGAAGGCGATGATCAGGCCGATGGCGATCAGCGAGGCGATGATGCTGAGGCTCAGCACCAGGCCGACGAAGGCATTGCTCTGCACCAGCATCCAGACCACGCCCACGCCGAGAATGCCGGCGAGGTAGATCAGGTTTTCCTGGTTGAGCGGGCCGATGATCGGCTTGGCCAGCTTTTCGGGGTGGGGCGGTTCGCCCTTGCCCTCGAGGAGCGGCTTGCCAAGCACGAACACGATGTAGCCGAGCAGCATGCCGGCGCCGGCCAGGCCGAAGCCCCAGCCCCAGCCGAACGTCTGGCCGAGATAGCCGCACAGCACCGAGGCCCAGAAGGCCCCCATGTTGATGCCGTAGTAGTAGAGGGTGAAGCCCGGATCGCGGCGCGGATCGCCCTCGGGATAGAGCTGGCCGACGATGGTGGAGATGTTCGGCTTGAGGAAGCCGACGCCCATGATGATCAGCGAAATCGCCAGGAAGAAGATGTTCACATAGGTCGGATTCCGCGTCTCCTTCATCTCGTAGGAGCCCTGGGCTAGGCTGGCGGGCAGCGGCGAGGCGGCCGGCAGGCCTTCGATCTTCAGCGCGCCCTTCTCGCCGGCGCCGAAGGCGTGACAGCTGTCGCCGACCTTGATGCAGACCTTGCGGTCCGAGCCGCGGCCCGTGACCTGCATGGCATAGGCCTGGCCCTGGTAGTTCAGGGTCTGCTCGGCGGGCTTGCCTTCCACGGCCATCATGCCGTGACCGGCGACCAGCAGCAGCGCGCCGAAGGCGATGGCCTTGCGGGTGCCGATGAACCGGTCAGCCAGGATGCCGCCCAGCAGCGGCAGCAGATAGACCAGCGAGGTGTAGGAGCCGTACAGGCCGCTCGCGTAGTCGTCTTTGAACAGGAAGTGCTGCGTCAGGTAGAAGATCAGGATGCCGCGCATCCCGTAGTACGAGAAGCGCTCCCACATCTCCGCGAAGAAGAGGATGAAGAGGCCCTTCGGGTGGTTCCGCATCTGCAGAAGCACCGGGATGCCTGTGGCCAGGGTCACGAGGACCCCCAGCACGATAACGATATTCATACTGCCTACCCTGTGACTCGATGGTCCGCGCGGACCGAATAAGGCAAGATTCCCCCGAACCCGCGCGATTTGAGCGCGAGAAAATCACGCGCGGGCGCGTTTCACAAGCAACGGCTTGCCGGGCGCGTCATTCGGGAGCCGACCTGTGGCCGCGGCGTTATGGTTCTCAGGAGGACCACGTCATGGTGAACGATGTTCAGACAACCAGACCCGATCTGATCGCGGCCGGCGGCCGCGCTCGCGCGCTGTTCGAAGGGCATGAACTGGCCGACAGCGCCCGCGCACTGCTTGTGACCGAGCCGGGCGGAGTCCGGGCGGTCTATTTTCCGGCCGAGGATGTGCAGACGGCCTTCCTGCGCCGCAATGACCACGCCACGGCCAGTCCCTGGTTCGGCGCGGCGACCTGGTACACGGTCTCGCGCGACGCCAAGATCATCGAGAATGTCGCCTGGTCCTACGATCAGCCGCTCGACGACGGCGCGGCCTTCGCCGGCTACATTGCCTTCGCGCCGGAGCATGTGGAGATCCAGCTCGACGAGCCCGCGCCGGTCCCCCGCGTGGATGCGCACGACCCGCCGTACGTGTGATCTGTCCTCTCCGCGAAGCGGGGAGGGGGACCGCGCGAAGCGTGGTGGAGGGGCGACGCCGGCCTCACCGGACAAATCGGAATTCAGGAGGGGCCGCTCGCGATCGCGCTGCCCCCTCCACCAGTCGGAGTTTATCCTCGGGCGCGCGCTTCGCGCGACCCGGG
>CANJYY010000058.1 GCA_947479185.1 Caulobacteraceae bacterium | reverse complement strand
TCAGGGCGCGCGAGGCCCGGCGCGGCGCCTTCACGGGGCCCCGGCGAAGCGGATCCATGATCGCCCGAGCGATCGATGAGACAACCAAGGTCGCGACCGAGTCGGGCCCGCTCGTGGTGTCGGCGAGCCTGGTCCAGCCCGATTTCGGCTCGGCGCTTCCGGCCGGCGCCCGGGCGCCCGTCGTGGTCACCGTGCAGCCCATTGATGCTGTCTTTCTCGATTGGCTGAGCACCCATTTTCTGCTCGAGAACCTGCACGTCGAGCGGCCGCCGTTCATGGCGGAAGAGTCGAGTGAGGCCATGGTCATTCTCCTCGGCGACGCCGGGGTGCAGGTCGCGCGGATCGACTGGGAATTCCGCCGGCCGGCCATGGACCTGGCCTGGGTTGTGGCGGCGCCCGCCGGCATCCTGCTGATGTTCCTGCTCATCGCCCCGGCGCTGACCATCCTGCACGACCGTCGCCAGCGCCGCCGGCTCAAGGCGGCGATGGTCGCGGCCAACGCGGCGTCGGAGTCCAAGTCCCGCTTCATCGCCAACATGAGCCACGAGATCCGCACGCCAATGAACGGCGTCATCGGCGTGCTGCACCTGCTGCGCCGGCGGGGTCTGGATACCGACAGCCGGCAGCTTGTCGAAGAGGCCCTGGCCAGCGGCGCGCTCCTTCAGGGGCTGCTCAACGATGTCCTCGACCTGTCCCGTATCGAGTCGGGGAACTTCGAGCTGGACCCGGAGCCGACGGACCCGGAGGCGCTGCTGCGGGAGGTCGTCGGCCTGTTCACCACCCAGGCCAGAGACAAGGGCATCGATCTTCAGGCCGCATTTGAGGGCCAGCCCGGCACGATCCTGGTCGACGGCCTGAGGCTGCGTCAGCTGTGCCTGAATCTGATCGGCAACGCGGTAAAGTTCACCGCGCGTGGACATGTCGATGTCCGTTGTTTCCTGTCCAAGCCTGATCCGTCCGGTCAACAGACCCTTCGGATCGAGGTGGAGGACACCGGCATCGGCATTCCCGCCGCCGCCCAGCCGCAGATGTTCCGGCGTTTCAGCCAGGCCGACGGTTCGATCGTGCGCGAGTTCGGCGGCTCCGGTCTCGGACTGTCGATCTGCGCTACCCTGATCGAGCTGATGGGCGGCCGGATCGGCTTCACAAGCGTTGAGGGGCAGGGATCAACCTTCTGGTTCGAGGTCCTTGCGCTCCGGGTCGAGGCGGCTCCGGCCGAGGCGTCATCGGTGCGGGCGGAGCCGGACGATGACCAGGCGGCCGGGCTGCGCATTCTAGTGGTCGACGACAATGCGACCAACCAGAAGGTCGCCCGCATGCTGCTGGAGGCGGTCGGCGCCGAAGTCGAGACGGCCGCGAACGGCGCCGAGGGCCTCGAAGCCGCGCAGGCGTCTCCGTTTGATCTTATCCTGATGGATATCCAGATGCCGGTGATGGACGGGCTGACCGCGACCCGCCAGATTCGCGCGCTCGAAGGATCGCTGGGCCGCATTCCCATTATCGGCCTGACCGCCAATGTTCTGCCCAGCCAGAAGCGCGACTACCTGGCGGCCGGCATGGACGACGTGGCCGAAAAGCCGATCAACCCGGCGCGACTGATCGAACAGATCGAGTCGGCCTTGCAGTAGGGACAGATCGACGCGCCAGACGGGGATGCTTTGCTGGCGTGATCCCGTTGAGCCCGTTCGTCCCGTCCCCCGCCGGAACGCCTAAACCCCGTACCGCTCCCGGAACGCCGCCATCGCCGCGCCGGCTTCGCGGGTGTAGTCGCCCAGCACCTCGGCCTCGTCGGGGCCGTTGGTGAAGATGAAGAAGGCGTCGCTCTCCACCTGGTCGGCGATGCGTTCGCCGGCGGTGGCGGCAGGCAGGCCGTGCGCCATCGGATGTGCGCCCTCGACCACGCGTGGCCGGGCCCCGCCGAAGGTGTCGTGGCGATTGCGGAACGAATTCCAGATGTCGCTCTCGACCACGCCGGGACAGATCACCCCGGCTGACAGGCCGGTGCCCTCGAAGTCGCGCCGCATGCACAGGGAATAACCCATCACCGCGTGCTTGGCGGCGGTGTAGGGCGCGACGATGCCGCCGCGCTTCGACTCGGGCAGGCCCAGCGCGTGCTCGGAGGCGGTGTTGACGATCCGGCCGGGCAGGCCGCTGGCCATCATGCGCGGGGCGAAGGTCTTCACCCCCAGATAGACGCCGCGGATATTGACCGAGAACACCCAGTCCCAGATCCGCTCGGGCGTCTCATGGACGGTGGTCCCGCCGCCGACCCCGGCATTGTTGAACAGCAGCTGCGGGGCCTGGTCCCAGTGTCCGAAGGCCACGTCGGCCGTGGCTTCCCAGCTGGCCTGGTCGATCACGTCGAGATAGCAGCTGGTCGCCTCCAGACCCTGGTCGCGCAGGGTCTCGGCCGCCGCCAGGGCGCGCTCGGCCTCGATGTCGGCCAGCACCACCTTTGCGCCGCGTTTGGCCAGCGCCTCGGCGATGCCGAAGCCGATGCCCGAGGCGCCGCCGGTGACGACCGCGACCTTGCCGCTGACGTCCACGATCAGAAGCCCAGCACGCGGGCGTAGCGGTCGCGGTGATAGCTGGCGCCGCCGAACAGCTGCTCGGCCACCCGGGCGCGCTTCAGGTACAGGCCGGCGTCATGGACGTCGGTCATGCCGATGCCGCCGTGCATCTGGACCATCTCGTTGGTCACCAGATGGGCCAGATCGCTGGCCTTGGCCTTGGCCAGCGAGGCGGCGGCCCGGTTGTCGGTCGCGCCGGCGTCGATCTGCTCCAGCGCCCCTTCCACGCAGGAGCGGGTGGTTTCCAGGTCGGTGAACATCTTCGCCGCCCGGTGCTGCAGGCTCTGGAAGGTGCCGATGACCTGACCGAACTGGGTGCGGGTCTTCAGATAGTCGAGGGTGATCTCGAACGCCTGCAGGGCGCTGCCGAGCATCTCGGCGGCAAGACCGGCGCGGGCGCGGTCGAGCACCGGCTCCAGCACGGACCAGCCCTTGTCGACCTCGCCCAGAACCGCATCGGCGCCGACCTTGACGCCGTCGAAGGTCAGCTCGGCCGCGCCGCGGCTGTCGGCCAGGGCCAGGTGCTTGCGGGTCAGGCCCGCGGACCCGCCTTCGACCAGGAACAGGGTGATGCCGTCGGTGTCGCCCGGCTTGCCGCCGGTGCGGGCCGCCACGATGACCAGGTCGGCGGCGTCGCCGTCGAGCACGAAGGTCTTCTTGCCGGTGAGGACGTAGCCATCGCCGGCCTTTTCGGCCTTCAGGGAGGTCATTTCGGGCGCGTGGTGGGCCTTCTCGTCGACGGCCAGGGTCACGACGGCCGCGCCGGCGGCGATCTTCGGCAGCCAGGCCGCCTTCTGCGCGTCCGTGCCGGCCAGCGTCAGGGCCGAGGCGCCGATCAGGGCGGTCGACAGCAGCGGGGAGGCGACCAGGGTGCGGCCGGTCTCTTCGAGGATCAGGCCGAGGCCCAGGTAGCCGAAGCTGGAGCCGTCATGCTCTTCCGGGACGATGACCCCGGCCCAGCCCATCTGGCCCATCTCGGCCCAGGCGGCGGGATCGAAGCTCTGATGCGAGCCGCTGTCGCGCAGGGCGCGCAGCTTCGTCACCGGCGAGGACTCCTGCGTCCAGCTCTTGGCCGCGTCGCGCAGCATGGTCTGTTCTTCGTTCAGGACGGCCATTTGGTGTTTCCTACCGGTCGTTGACGTTGTGCGTGCTTCGACACGCGGCCGGTGGCCGCTGCTCAGCATGACTAGGGAGGGGGATGGCAAAATCGATGTCATCCTGAGCAGGCCGCGTCAGCGGCCGTGTCGAAGGACGCACGGTGGTCATGCCGACGCCTTCTCGTGATGGACCGCCCAGGCGAGCGCCTGTTCCAGACGGTCGTTACCCCAGAAGAGCTCGCCGTCGGCGGTGATGAAGCTTGGTGAGCCGAAGACGCCGCGCGCCTTGGCCTGGGTGACGTGGTCCTTGAGCCGCGCCTTGACCGCGTCGGATCCGGCGGCCTCGAGCACCAGGTCCGGCGCGCCGCCGACCTCTTCGATCAGCGGGGCCAGAACGGCGGGGCTCGAGATGTCCAGGTCGGCGACGAAGTTGGCTTCATAGACCTTGCGGCTGAAGTCCGGGGTCCAGCCGTCGTCCAGTCCGGCGATGGCCACGCGGGCCGCCAGCAGGCTGTTGCGCGGGAACTGCGAGGGATGGTTCAACGGTAAACCTTCCTCGGCGCAGACGCGCTCCATGTCGCGCCACATGTACTGGCCCTTGACGGGGAAGGCGTTGAACGGGCTGTCGGTCAGGCCCTGCTGGGCATGGAACAGCGGACCGAGCAGGAACGGCCGCCATTCGACCCGCACGCCCGCCGCTTCGGCCATCCGCTCCACGCGCATGGCCGCCGGGTAGGAGTAGGTCGAGGCGAACTCGTACCAGAACTCGATCATCACTGATGGTCCAGCAGTCCGAGCACCCGCTTGGCGACGACGTTGAGATTGATCTCGCTGGTGCCGCCTTCGATGGAGTTGGCCTTGGCCCGCAGCATCGAGCGCATGGCGCCGACCTCTTCGGCCGAGAACTGTTCACCTTCCCAGCCCAGGCCCTGCAGGCCGAGCGCCTCGATGGTCAGCTCGGTGCGCTCCTGGTTCAACTTGGCGGCGGCGTACTTGATGATCGAGGTGGCGGCGCTGGGGCCCTTGCTGGCCTTGGCCTCCTGCTCGGCGCGGCGGATGGTCAGGGCGAAGGCCGCGGCGTCCATCTTGTGCGCGCTGATCCTGTTGCGCAGGTCGCCGTCGGCGATGCGGCCCTCGGCGTCGAGGCCGACATGTTCCTTCGCCGCGTCGACCACGTCGAGGCCCGCGCCGCCGCCGAAGCCGCCGGCGGAGATGTTCTGGCGCTCATACTGCAGCAGGCGCTTGGCGATTTCCCAGCCGCCGTTGAGCTTGCCCACCAGGTGGTCCTTGGGGACCTTCACGTCGGTGAAGAAGGTCTCGCAGAACGGCGAATAGCCGCTGATCAGCTTGATCGGCCGGGTCTCGACGCCCTCGGTGGTCATGTCGAACAGCACGAAGCTGATGCCCTCGTGCTTCTTGCCGGTGTCGGTCCGCACCAGGCAGAAGATCCAGTCGGCCTGGTCGGCGTAGCTGGTCCAGACCTTCTGGCCGTTGATCAGGAAGTGGTCGCCCTTGTCCTCGCAGCGCGTCTGCAGGCCGGCCAGATCCGAGCCGGCGCCCGGCTCGGAATAGCCCTGGCACCAGCGGATCTCGCCCTTGACGATGCCGGGCAGGAACTTCTGCTTCTGCTCCTCGGTGGCGTATTCCAGCAGCACCGGGCCGAGCATCCAGACGCCGAAGCTCATCAGGGCCGGGCGGGCCTTGATGCGGCGCAGTTCGGCTTCCAGCACCTTGTTATGCTCGCGGCTCAGACCGCCGCCGCCGTATTCGGTCGGCCACATCGGCGCGGTCCAGCCCTTGGCCGCCATGCGGTCGAGCCAGAGCTTGGCGTCCTTGTTCTTGGGATTGAACCGGCGGCCGCCCCAGGGCGCCTCGGTCTCGTCATCCATGGGCGCGTTCAGCGACGGCGGATAGTTCGCCGCCAGCCAGTCGCGGACTTCCGCGCGGAAAGTCTCAAGTTCGCCGCCGCCAAAGTCAGCCATGGCCATCTCCCTCGTCCTGCTGTTTGGCGGCAACTTAACGCGCGCCGCGTTCGGGGCAAGCCGGTTCAAACGGGCGTTCGACTCTTCGGCAATCATGTCGCGCGCGATCGGCGATCGGCCGCGCTATATCAGGCGCCGTGACCGGCGTTGGGAATCCTATGCGACTCTATGGCGAACTGAAGCCGGCCCTTCTGGCGGCGGGTCCGATGCTGGCGGCCATCGCCGCGGCGTCGTCCGGCGCCATGTTGCTGGCCTCGGGGGCCACGCCGTCCGATCCCTCCCGGCTGGTCGAGTTGCTCAAGGTCACGCCGACCGTGCTGATCGAGATCAGCCACTTCCTGTCGTCGGTGCTGGGGCTGCTGCTCATCCTGCTGGCGTTCGGCCTGCGGTCGCGGCTCGACGCGGCCTGGACGGCCAGTCTGGTCGCCCTGCTGGCCGCCGCCTTCCTCGCGCCGTTCAAGGGCTTCAACTGGGAAGAAGCGGCGGTGCTGATCGGCTGCTTCCTGATCATCCTGCCGCTGCACAACGCCTTCCCCCGCGCCGCGGGCCTGTCGCGGATGGAGGTCACGCCGGGCTGGCTGGCCTCGGCGGCGGCGGTGCTGGGCGGCGCGGCCCTGCTCGGCTGGTGGTCGTTCGCCCATGCCGACTATGCCGGCGAGCCGATCTGGCGCGTGATGGGCGATCAGGACCTGACCCGCGCCATCCGGGCCACCGGGGGCGCGGCCCTGTTCCTCCTGCTGTTCGGGGTCTGGCGGCTGTTCGCCATGCCGGCGACGCCGTCCGTGGCCGGCGACGACGATCCCGATTTCGCCCGGGTGCGGGCGATCCTCGCGTCGGCCGAATGGGCTCAGCCGGACTCCAACCTGGCGCTGCTCGGCGACAAGCGGTTCCTGTTCTCGCCGTCCGGCGAGACCTTCCTGATGTTCGGCGTGCGCGGCCGCTCCTGGATCGCCATGGACGGCCCGGTCGGTCGGGCTGGCGAGCGCATGGAGCTGCTCTGGCGCTTCCGCGAACTGGCCGACGCGCATGCGGCCCGTCCGGCCCTCTACGGCATCGGGCCGGAGGACCTGCCGGACGCCGTAGAGCTGGGCTTTTCCATCCAGAAGATCGGCGAGGCGGCCGCCGTGCCGCTCGACGGCTTCTCCCTCGCCGGCCGCCGCCGCGAGGTGCTGCGCCGCAACTGGCGCAAGGCCGGCGAGAGCGGGGCGACCTTCGAGGTTATCCCGCCCGAGGGCGTGCCGGACCTGATCGACGAGCTGAGGGCCATTTCCGACGCCTGGCTGGCGCTGCATTCCGGCGGAGAGAAGTCGTTTTCGCTGGGCGGCTTCGTGCCGCGCTATGTGGCCGAGTTCCCGGTCGCCATCGTCCGGTCGGCGGGCAGGGTGGTCGCCTTCGCCACCCTTTGGCCGATGGCCTCGCGCCGGGCCCTGTCGATGGACCTGATGCGCTACAATGACGACGCGCCGAAGAACATCATGGATTTCCTGTTTGTCGAACTGTTCGAATGGGGCCGGGTCCAGGGCTACCAGGCGTTCGACTTCGGCGCCGCGCCGTTGGCCGGGCTGGAAGACCGCCCCCTCGCCCCGATCATGTCGCGCGTCGGCCGGCTGCTGTTCGAGCGGGGCGAGGAGATCTACAATTTCCGCGGCGTGCGCCGGTACAAGGACAAGTACGACCCGCTCTGGCAGCCGCGCTACATCGCCGCCCCGCACAAGTGGCAGATACCCATGCTGCTGGCCGACGTGAGCCTGCTGTCCTCGGGCGGCATGGCCGGCCTGACTCGCCGGACGAAGAAGACGGGCGAGGGCTAGGTCCAGGCGGCATTCAGCGCGCCGGCGGGCGGTCCATCCTGGATCCTCCCCCGCGGGGGGAGGTGGCTCGCCCCCCGGGTCGCGCTTGGCGCGCCAGAGGGGAAAATCAAACGAGACGAAGGGGTGCTCACCGCCACGCAGCCCCCTCAGTCAGCCCTGCGGGCTGACAGCTCCCCCGGAGGGGAGCATCCGGGTTGGCGGCGCGGGCCTAGGCCGCGCACTTGGCCTGGGCGCGGACGGTCTGGGCGCGGGTCAGGACCGATGACGGGGCCTTGGGATAGCGGCGGGCCAGTTCGTCCAGCGTCTGGCAGGCGTCGGCGGGCTTCTTCAGCGCCACCAGCGAGCGGGCCAGCTCCAGCGTCGCGTCGGGCGCCCAGGCGGTCTTGGGCCAGCCGCGGATGGCGCCGATGAAGGCCCCGGCCGCCTCGGCGTTGGCCCCGCGCACGGACAGGGTCTTGCCCAGCCAGTAGCGGGCCTCCGGGCCCTTTTCGGTGTCGCCGTAGCGTTTCACGAAGGCGCTGAAGGCGGTTTCGGCGGAGTCATAGTCGCCGTTGAGCATGAAGCTGCGCGCCCGGGCGAAATCGGCGTCAGGATCGCCCGCGTCCTCCACAGGGGCCGTGTCGTCGGCGGCGGCCTGCTGGCCGGCGACGGTCGTCTCGATCTGGGTCGCGCGGGCCTCCAGCGCGGCCAGCCGGTCGGCCAGGGCGCGACTGGAGGCATCCGAGGCCTTGAGGGCCTTCTGCGCCTGCTCGAGATCGTACGTCAGGGACTCGTTGGTCCCGTTCAGTTTCGTCAGGGTCTCTTCCAGATCCGCGACGCGGTCGGTCAGGGCCTGGATCTGCGACTCCGTCTCGGCCGGCATGACCACCACCGGCTTTCCGCTGTCGCGGCCCTGGAAGACGATCGAGCGCAGCTCGCGCACGACCTTCTCCATCTTGTCGAGCCGCTTGACCGAGCGGTCGTCCAGCAGGTCTGGCATCGGCGTCTGCGACCAGGCGCTGGCGGCCCCGAGCGACAGGGTCAGGGCGGCGAAGGCGGCGAGGAGGGTTTTGCGCGTCATGGCTCGAAACTGTCTGTATTGCGGCGTCGAAATTACGGCGTGGGCCTGAAAAGCAAAGAGGGGACCGCGACGAACGCGGCCCCCTCCCGGCTTTTTCAGCGATCGGGGCTGCGTTACCGCGCGCCCTCGACGATGACGGTGTGGCCGTTGCGGTTGCGGGCCCAGGCGTTCTCATCGGAGCCCGGATCGACCGGACGTTCCTTGCCCCACGACAGGGTCACGATGCGGCTGGAGGCCACGCCGCGGCTGGCGAGGTAGTCCCGCACCGCGTTGGCGCGGCGGGCGCCGAGGGCCAGGTTGTACTCGCGGGTGCCGCGCTCATCGCAGTTGCCTTCGATGCGCACCTTCACGGCCGGGTACTGGCGCAGCCAGTTGGCCTGGGCGTCCAGCACCGGCATCGCGTCAGCGCGGATCTCGTAGCTGTCGAGGTCGAAATAGACGAAGTCGCCGACGTTGATGACGAAGTCCTGCACCGAACCGGGCAGGGCCCGGGTGTCGATCGGACCGGCGCCGCCGCCGGGCGTGCGCGGGCCGGCCGGGCCGGGGCCCGCCGACGGACCGGGTCCGGGCGTGTCCTTGGGCTTCGAGGCGCAGGCGGCCATCGAAGCGGTGGCGGCGACAATAAGCGCCAGTCTAACGGCGCGTTTGGCGTCGAAGCTCATGAGCTTCCTCCTCCGGAATGGATCTGTTGCGCCAACAGTGACGCCAGAATGCTGTCTTACGCGACTCAAAACTCTGACTCGACCCCACAATGCCGTCGGGATGCGACGGAACAACCACAATCACCGCTTAGTTGAGCAGCGGCGACCATGCCGGGTCCGAGCCGGAGCCCTGGTAGGGTGCGGGGCGCAGGATGCGGCCGGTGATGTCCACCGTCCACAAACGCGGCGGACCGCCGGGTGTTTCCCGGAAGAACATCAGCACCCGGCCGTTCGGCGCCCAGGTCGGGCCCTCGTCGAGGTAGCTGGTGGTCAGGATGCGCTCGTCCGAGCCGTCCGGCCGCATGACGCCGATGTGGAAGGTGCTGCCGGTCTGTTTGGTGAAGGCGATGAAGTCGCCGTTGGGGCTCCAGACCGGGGTCATGTAGCGGCCCTGGCCGTAGGAGATGCGCCGCGCGCCGCCGCCGTCCGCGCCCATGACATAAAGCTGCGGGCTGCCGCCACGGTCGGAGTTGAACACGATCCGCGCGCCGTCCGGCGAGAAGCTGGCCGAGGTGTCGATGCCCGGATCGCTGGTCAGCTTGGTCTGGGCCCGGGTTGCCAGGTTCATCACCCAGATGTCGGTGTTGCCGCCGCGCTCGACCGAGAAGGCCACGCGGCCGCCGTCGGGCGAGAAGCGCGGGGCGAAGACCATGCCCGGGAAGCGGCCGAGCGTCTCCTGACGGGCCGTCTCGATATTGAACAGATAGATGCTGGAGCCGGTCGGCCGCAGCGCCATGTAGGTGATCTCCTGGCTGGTCGAGGAGAAGCGCGGCGTCATCACCACATAGCTGCCGTCGGTCAGGCTGGAGGGGTTGGCCCCGTCCTGGTCCATGATCATCAGGCGTTTGACGCGGGCGGCGCGCGGACCGCTCTCGGCGACGAACACCACGCGGGTGTCGAAATAGCCCTTCTCGCCGGTCAGCCGCTCATAGACCGCGTCGCTGATCTTGTGCGCCACGCGGCGCCAGTTCTCGGGCGTCGAGGTGAACTGCAGGCCCAGCAGTTGCTCGCCGGAGAACACGTCCCACAGGCGGAAGTCGACGCGCAGCTTGCCGTCGGCCTCGACGGTGATCGCGCCGTTGATCAGCGCCTGGGCGCTGATCGCCTTCCAGCCGGCGAAGTCGGGCTGGATGCCGATGTCGAGATTGCGCTCGGGGAAGGCGGCGCCGTCGATCGGCGCGAACAGGCCGGACCGGTCGAGGTTGCCGGCGATGACCTGGGCCATCTCCGCGCCGCGCGAGGCGCCGGTGAAGGCCGGGATGGCGATCGGCAGGGGACGGACCTCGCCCTGGTTGACGTCGATCTCCACGTCCGCGCGGGCCATGCCGGGCAGGACGGCGCCGGCCATGAACAGCGCGAAGAGGGCGGCGAGGACGGGTCTGAAGGTCATCGGGGCACTCCGGTCAGCGACTGGCGCAGACCTGGTTGGCGTTGAAATTGACGGTGACTTTCTCACCGAAGAGCTCGGGTGGGAAATT
>CANJYY010000057.1 GCA_947479185.1 Caulobacteraceae bacterium | reverse complement strand
GTCGCGCAGAAACTCCTCGATCTGGCTCTGGTCATCCTGGCTCTCGTTGAGCGGGATGCGGATCTTGCCGTCCGGGCTGGTCATGGCCTTGGAGAACAGGCCGGTCACCTTGCCCTCGATGTCGAAGTACCGGATTTCGCGGAAATTGAAGACCTGCTCGTAGAAGGCCGCCCATTTGGCCATGCCACCGCGGAAGACGTTGTGGGTCAGGTGGTCGAGATAGGTCAGGCCGACGCTGTTGGCCTCCTCGCGCGCGGCCGCGCCCTCGATCGGCAGGAAGTCGACGTCATAGATCTCCGCCGCGCCATAGCGGTCGACGAGATAGAGATGCGTGCCGCCGATGCCCTCGATGGCCGGAATGTTCAGCTCCATCGGGCCGACCTTGCCCTGGACCGGCGTCGCGCCGCGTTCGACGGCCATCTTCAGGGCCTTGGCGGCGTCGCGCACGCGGAAGGCCATGGCGTTGGCCGAGGGGCCGTGAACCTGGCGGAAGTCCGCCGGCTGGCCCTCCGGCTCCATGTTGAGGATGAAGTTGATGTCGCCCTGGCGGAAGCGCAGCACGTTCTTCGAGCGGTGCTTGCTGACCGCGGTGAAGCCCATGGATTCGAACAGGCTTTTGAGCGCCTCGGGCTCGGGCGAGGTGAATTCGACGAACTCGAAGCCGTCGGTGCCGAGCGGGTTGTCGAACAGGTCGGCGCGGGGTTGGGCGTTCATCGCAGGTCTCCTTCGCAAGTCGGAAGAGATAGTAACAGATGAAACTAGAGTCGAGTAGCCGCCTCGAAACCGATCCAGGGATGGCGGGTCTCGTCATAGACCGTGCGGACCGGCATCGGGAAGGTCGGGTCGCCGAAGGCCCCCACCGCGACGCAGAGGATGCCCGGCCGGCTTTCCGCTTCCCAGAACACCGTCGAGCCGCAGGTCGGACAGAAGTGCATCGTGCTCGGGTTTCCGCTTTCCGCAACGCGGCCGTACTTGCGCGAGGGACCGTTCACCGTGACGGCCTCGCGCGGATAGACAGCCACGAGGCCGAAGGCGGACCCGGTGCGCCGCTGGCAGTCGAGACAGCTGCAGAGCGAGACCACATCGGGCTCCCCGTCGCAGGTCGCCGTCAGGCCGCCGCACTGGCAGGCCGCCGTCCGTGTCGTCATCGCCCGTCCCTTTTCCGTGCAGGCGCGAGACAAGCCCGCCAAGCCCTGCTAGCACAGCCGTATGCTGCGCCGACTTTACGACTGGGTGATGAGGCTCGCCGCCTCGCGTCACGCCCCCTCCGCCCTGTTCGCGGTCTCGTTCGCCGAGAGCTCGTTCTTTCCGGTTCCGCCGGACGTGATGCTGGCGCCGATGGTGCTGGCGCGGCCGGACCGGGCCTGGCGCTACGCGGCGCTGTGCACCCTGGCCTCTGTGCTCGGCGGGTGCCTGGGCTACGCCATCGGCTACTTTCTGCAGGACGCGGCGCTGTGGCTGATGACGCTGTCCGGCCACGAAGGCGGCCTGGCGCAGTTCAAGTGCTGGTACGCCGAATGGGGCGTCTGGGTGATCCTGATCAAGGGCCTGACGCCGATCCCCTACAAGCTGGTGACCATCGCCTCGGGCCTGGCGCAGTTCGCCTTCCCGGTGTTCCTCATCGCCTCGGTCGTGACCCGCGGGGCGCGGTTCTTCCTCGTGGCCGGCGTGGTCAAGCGGTTCGGCCCGGCCATGCTGCCGATCATCGAGCGCCGGCTGGCGCTGATCGCCGGCCTGGCGGTCGCCCTGGTCGTGATCGGCCTCGTGGCCAGCCACTATCTCGGAAGCGGAACGAGCACCTGCTGAGATGCCTCCCGCCCTCAAAGCCCTGATCCATCGCTGTCTCGAGAACTGGCCGCTGGTCGCCGCCCTGTCCTCGGCGCTGATGCTGGCCATCGCCCATGCGTTCGAGACGTTCGGCGGCCTGGCGCCCTGCACCCTCTGCCTCAAGGCGCGGGAGGTCTACTGGGTGGCCCTGACCGTCGGGGCGGTCGGCGTCGCCGGGCAGATGCTGCTGAAGGACGACCGGATCCGCAGGCTCGCCAGCCTGCTGCTGGCGGCCGTGTTCCTCGTCGGGATCGGCGTCGCCGTCTATCACGCGGGCGCCGAATGGAAGTTCTGGCCCGGGCCCAAGACCTGCGCCTCGGGCGCCATCCAGCCGCTGACCAGCCTGGACGCCGTCCTGAAGGGCGGGTCGATCAAGGCCCCGGCCTGCGACACCGCCGCCTGGGTGTTCCTCGGCCTGTCGATGGCCGGCTGGAACGCGCTGATTTCCCTGAAACTGCTGGTTTACAGCGTGCTGGCCGTGAGGTTGCGCCGTGTCTGACCGTCCCGTCCCCGCCCGTCCCGGCCGCGGCGCCGGCCGCCGTCGCCTGGCCGAGATCCTGCGCGTCGACCACGCCGGCGAACTGGGCGCCGTGCACATCTATCGCGGCCAGCAAGCCGTGCTGGGCAAGGCGCGCGGCCATGAACGCGTGGCCGGCCAGCTGGCCGAGATGGAGGGCCACGAGGCGGTCCATCTGGCGCGCTTCGACGCCCTGCTGAACGAACACAGGGTCCGGCCGACGCTGCTGGCCCCGGTCTGGCGCGCGGCCGCCTTCGCGCTCGGCGCCGGCACCGCCCTGATGGGTGACAAGGCCGCCCACGCCTGCACCGAGGCCGTCGAGACGGTGATCGAGGGGCACTATGCCGCACAGATCGCCGAGCTGTCGGCGCGCGATCCCGCGCTGGCCGCCGAGCTCAGCGTTTTCCGCGACGAGGAGCTGATGCACCGCGACATCGCCCGCGACGAGGGCGCGCGCGAGGCGCCGGGCTATCCGCTGCTGGCGGCGGTGATCCGGGCCGGCTGCAAGGCGGCGATCAAGATCAGTGAGAAGGTTTAGGGGCAGACACAAACGGTGTCTGTCCCGCTTGTGGAACCCCGCGCCCGTCCGGCGGTTATCCCGGCATGGCCGATCCCAAAACCCCCGCCGAACCCGATCCCGCGCCGCCCTATGAGCCGACGCCGCCACAGATCGAACCTGACCTGCCCGGCGAGCCTGATCCCGCGCCGGCCTATGACCCGCCCGAGCCTGATACGGTGATGTAGCCGATTGATCTTCCCCCTCGGGGGAGGATCAGCGCAGCGCCATCTGGCTCCAGATGGCGCGCAGGGCCCTGAGCTGGACCTCGGTGTTGGCCTTCAGATCGTGCCGGTCGCCGAGGCGGACGCCGATGCGATTGCCG
This sequence comes from Caulobacteraceae bacterium, assembly GCA_947479185.1. Taxonomy (GTDB): domain Bacteria; phylum Pseudomonadota; class Alphaproteobacteria; order Caulobacterales; family Caulobacteraceae; genus Caulobacter. Next base: position 7,485 of record CANJYY010000057.1, on the reverse strand, counting down.
CGACGCCAGACGACCTCGACATCCCAGGCGACGCCATCCTTGACCTGCAGCAGATGCAGCGGGCCGGACAGGCGCTGGGGCGAGGACGTCTCGATCATCGCCCCGGTGTCGCTGATGTTGCGGATGGTGCAGTCGAGCGTCTCGGTCGCGTCGACATTGGCCAGCTTGCCGGCCAGCAGGGTGCGCTGACGGCCATTGTTCCGGCGTTGGGCGGCGTCTGCGGCGGACAAGCTACTCATGACCGCCCTGATACGCCCCGGAAGGTTTACAGGCGGTTTGCCCAAACGCCGGTCTGCGCCTTCGGCATGGCCCGCGCCTCCGCCAGACAGCCCTTGATGGCCTCCCAGCAGCCCGGCAGGCCGAGCGCGCCGACGAACGCGCCGGCGACGGCGAACGGCATTCGAATGATCTCGAGAATCTTCATGGGTCACCCCCTGCCCTTGAATGGCCAGAAAATCACAACGCCTGTGTGACGGTGCGGTTTCCGCCGGGATCAGGATTTCGGCTTGAGGTCCGGGCGCGAGGCGAGGAAGGCGGCCTTTTCGGCGGCGGTCAGCACCTTGCCGGGCTTGCGGCGCGCCATCTTCGGCGAGGGCGGGGCGAAGATGGCCGGCTCGGCGGCCGGCTTGAGGTCGTGCAGCCGTTTGATGGGGGGCTTCATGGTCGCTCCAGGCGTGAAACCCGGCCGGAACGGCGCGAGCATCGGCAGTCATGGCAGGTTCCGCGCCATTCCCAAGCGGGAACCGCGTGGATGCTCCCCCATCGGGGGAGCTGTCGCCGCGCAGCGGTGACTGAGGGGGCCCCTTCCACGCCACCGGCGCTGCCCCCTCCGTCTCGGCTTCGCCGATCCACCTCCCCCGGCGGGGGAGGATCCATCGGCCGAGGTCTACGCCTCCAGCTCGATGTCCCAGTAGAGGAAGTCGAGCCAGCTTTCGTGCAGGAAGCCCGGCGGGAAGCGGCGGCCGTGGTCCTGCAGCTCGTGCATCGAGGGCCGGCGCGGATGGCGGTGCGGGTGCATGCGCGCCTCCTTCGGCGTGCGGCCGCCCTTGGTCAGGTTGCAGGGCGCGCAGGCGGTGACGATGTTCTCCCAGGTCGTGCGGCCGCCGCGCGAACGGGGGATGACGTGGTCGAACGTCAGGTCCGAGCTCGCGCTGCAGTACTGGCAGCTGAAGCTGTCGCGCAGAAACAGGTTGAAGCGGGTGAAGGCCGGCGGCCGGTCCTGGGCCACATAGGATTTGAGACAGACCACGCTGGGCAGCCGCATCTCGAACGAGGGGCTGTGGACCATCTTGTCATAGGTGGAGATGACCTCGACCCGGTCGAGGAACACGGCCTTGATGACCTCCTGCCAGGGCCAGAGCGACAGGGGATAGTAGCTGAGCGGCCTGAAGTCGGCGTTCAGCACCAGGGCCGGATATCCCGACGGGGGCGACTTGAGCACCTGGGCCTTGTGCATCGTCATCGGGAGCCTCCCAACACCATGGGGGCCGACAACGGCTGGAATGAATACGCGACCGTCCTGAAGACCCGCCTCGCTTTCCGCGTCTCAACGGGGATCGCCAACATCCTCGAACGCGACTCGCAGGATAGACCCTGTTTCGCGACGAAACCAAGACGTCCTTGCCGGTCTTCAGTCGGCGGGGCGATCGGCCTGGAGCCCGTCCCAGGACTGCCTGATCGCCGCGACAAAGGCCTCTGCGGCAGGCTGAACCCCTCCGCTCGACAGGGTCGCGGCGCTGATGGAAAACCGCGCGCCGTCGGGAAACGGCGCCGCCCGCAGGGTTCCGGCCAGCAGGAAGGGCCGGGCCGCGGTGGCCGGCAGCACGGTCAGGACGTCGGACCGCAGAACCATCTCGATACAGGCGGACTGATTCAGGACCCGGTACTTCGGGAAGCCCTGACGCTGGAACTGTTCCAGCCGCCGCGGCGGCAGCCCTGACTGGTAGGTCGCGTCGAAGCCGGCCACGGCCCAGTCGAACCGGAGCATCGCCTCAAGCGAAAGATCGGTGTCTTCTACCGGATGACCGGCCCGGAACACGGCGAGATAGGGCTCCGAGGCCAGCTTGCGGACATCGAGCAGTCGCCGGCCGGCGAGGCCGTCGATGGTACGGGAGTGAAACAGCAGCAGTTGCGCGCGCCGCTCCACCAGTTGCTCGGCCGCCGCCTGCGGCGGCAGGGTCTCGATGTGGACGCGGACGTCGGGGTGACGGTCCTTGTAGAGCAGCAGCGCGCCGTGGATGACGGTGTCGATGACCGCCGGACCGCAGATCACCCGCAGTTCACTGTCGGCCGACTGGACCGTCGCCTTGATGCTCTGCGAATAGGCGAGAAGATCGGCCGCGGTCGCCGCCAGCCGCCGCCCGGCGTCGGTGGGCGTCACCGACCGGGTGGTGCGGTCAAAGAGCCTGACATTCCAGCTCTCCTCCAGGCTGCGAATGCTCTTGGTGATGGCCGAGTGCGTCATGCCCAGTTCCCTGGCCGCCAATGAGAAGCTGCGCAGCCGATAGACGGCCTCAAAGCGGCGGATCAGGACGAGATCAAATGACATGTTCCAATAGGTGCACAATCCCGCCTGATTATTCAATTGTTGGAACGAAACGGCCTGCCTATCCGTCTCGCAAAATGTCCATTTGCGAGGCCTTTAATGACTGTCAGGGACCTATTGGGAATCAACATCGGGCTGGTGTCGCTGGTCGCCTTCTTCGCGATGATCGCCGCCGAACTGGTGGCCATCCGCGTCTTCCGGGCCAGGGGCGCGGTGCCTCTGAAAGACAGTGTCGCCAGCATCTTCCTCGGACTGATGAGCGACCCGGTCAACGCCCTGTCCGCGTTCCTCACCCTGGGCATCCTGTCGCTCGTCCAGCCGTTCCAGATCCAGACCCTGCCGCTGACCTGGCCGGTCTTCGTCCTCTGCTTCGTGCTGGATGACCTGCGCTTCTACGTCCACCACCGCATCGGGCACAGGGTCCGCTGGGTGTGGGCCATGCACATGGTTCATCACTCCAGCGAGAACTACAATCTGCCGGTCGCTCTGCGGCAGGCCTGGACCAAGCATTTCACCGGCACGATGCTGCTGAAGATTCCGCTGGTGCTGGCGGGCTTCGACCCGGTGATGGTGACCTTCTGCGGCGTCCTCAACGCCAGCTACCAGTTCTTCCTGCACACCGAGACGATCGACCGGCTGCCGCGCTGGTTCGAGGCTGTGTTCAACACGCCGTCGCACCACAGGGTCCATCACGGCGCCAACGCGCGCTATCTGGACGCCAACTACGCCGGTACGCTGATCATCTGGGATCGCCTGCTGGGCACTTTCGTGGCCGAAGACCGCGCCGACCCGCCCGTCTACGGTCTGGTGTCCAATCTCGGCACCTACAATCCGTTCAGGATCCTCCTGCACGAATACGTGGGCATCGGCAGGGATGTCCTGCGCGCGGGCCTGAGCCCGCTGCAGCGCCTGGCCTACATCTTCGCGCCGCCGGGCTGGAGCCATGACGGGTCCCGCCTGACCTCGACGGACATCAAGCGGAACGCGGCCCTGATCGGCGAGACGAGCAATCCCGAAACGGAGGCTCCATGATCATGCCCGCCCACTATGCCGTCTCCGAAGCGCTGGTCGCCCTGATGTCCGCCTGGACGGGCGTCGTCCTGATGCGGCGGGACCAACGGCTGGCCGCGGCCGGCGTTGCGCTGTTCGGCCTGGCCGCCGTGATCGGGACAGTGCGGTTCTCCACGGGCCTCGTCGAGCCGCTGGCGCAGGTCCACCGCCTGGCGTCGCAGACCGGGGGACTGCTGGGATTCCTGCTGCTGCTGATGGCCCTGGCGTCACCGGCCGGCCTGTCCGTCCGCCCCTGGGTCGCGGCCCTGGGCCTGGTCGTCTTGCTGGGCCTGGCGGCCGGCCTGCCCATGGTCGGACCGTTCATCGTCGTGGCCGCGCTGGTCGCCGGCGCCGGACTGGCCGCCACAGCGCCCGGCCGCCCTGCGGAGCGGATCGCGGCGGCCGTCGCCTACGGCCTGATGCTGCCCGACGTCCTGATCGTGCGGAACGCCCACTGGCTCGACCCGGCGGTGCGGTGGCACGTCTACCACGCCGTCATCGCGCTCTGGCTGGCCCTGCTGCCCTTCTGCCTCGGCCGGCGCGCGCGCGCGCATTGACGCAAAGAAAAAGGGGCGCCATGCGGCGCCCCCGTCAGGGTCTGGCCGCGACCGCCTCGGGGGATCGAGGCGGGCGCGGCGGGATCGAAGGATCGAGTGGGCGCGTTAGCCGCCCACGAACATCGTGGCGCCGGCGAGCGAGACGCCCAGCACCAGCAGGAAGACGGCGGCCGAACGGTCGAAGAAGCGTTCGAAGGCGATGAGTTTGGAAACGGTCATGACACACAGTCCTTGAGTTTGGGCCCCTTTTGTCGGAGCCCCCCAGTTATTCCCCCGGGGGAGCGGGGGCTGTTCGATCTGAACGGTGCTTAAATAACACCGATCTGAACGGCGTCAAGATGATCTTTACAGCGTTCGGATAGAGATTTAACGTGAGCGCCATGAGAGAAGCTGCAACCGCCGAAGCCCGGCCCTATCACCACGGCGATCTGCGTCGCGCGCTGGTGGACGCCGCGCGCCGGATTCTTGAGGGCGAGGGCCCGAGCGCCCTGTCGCTGCGGGCGGTGGCGCGGGAGGCGGGCGTCAGTCCGGCCGCGCCCTATCATCACTTCAAGGACAAGGGCGAGCTGCTCGACGCGGTGGCCCATGTGGGCTGGGACATGCTCGGCGAGGCCATGACCAGCGCCAAGGGCCGCACCGGTGACCCGGCCGCGCACATGACCGAGATCGGCGTGGCCTATGTGCAGTTCTCGCGCGCCCACCCGGCGCTTTACAGGGTGATGTACGACTGCTCGCGCGACAAGGACATGCTGCCCGAGGGCATGCAGGACAACGAGGACAGCGCCTACTGCCAGGTGCGCGAGACGTTCCGGGCGCTTGCCGGCCCGACCGTGGCCGAGGTCGACATCGAGCTGGCGACGATCGCCGCCTGGTGCGCCGCCCACGGCCTGGCCGAGATGACCAGCTTCCGCCAGTTCGATCCGCTGAAGGACGGCCTCGGCGGCGAGGAAGGCTTCCTGCGCGCCGTGCTCGGCCACCTGGGCATGTTCCCGGCGGCGCGGGCGAAGGCCGGCGGCAACGGCTGATCCCGCCTTTTACGGCGCCGTCGTCCCAGATGCTCCCCCACGGGGGAGCTGTCGCCGCGAAGCGGTGACTGAGGGGGGCTTGCCGCAATGCCGCCCCCCTCCGTCTCGCCTTCGGCGAGCCACCTCCCCCGGGGGGGAGGAACTTGAGTCCGCGGCCTTTGCCGACAGATTGGACCAGCGCCTCGAAGGGAACAGGCGCTGACCCGAGCCGTTAGGGCAGCTGACCCTCAACGGCCAAAGGACAGCCCGATGCAGATCTCCGACGTGATGACCGCCAACCCGCAGGTCGCCAAGCCGTCCGAAAGCGTTTCCGATGTCGCCCGCCGCATGACCCGGCTCGACGCCGGCGCGATTCCCGTCGTCGAGGACGGCCGGATCCTCGGCATCATCACCGACCGCGACATCGTGCTGCGCGTGGTCGGCGAACAGCGCAGCTTCGACACCCGGGTCGACGAGGTCATGACCACCGAGGTGCAGACCTGCCGCGAGGACGCCTCGATCGCCGACGTCATCTTCCAGATGACCGACAAGCAGGTCCGGCGCATCCTGATCGTCGACGGCGCCGACAAACTGACCGGCATCGTCTCGCTCGGCGACGTCGCCCAGGAGGCCTCGGCCCGCAAGGCCGGCGCCGTACTGGAAGACATTTCCGAGGCCCCGGCCAACAACTGATCCCCATCATTTGATGCGAAGCGGCGCGCGCCGGTCTACAGACGGCCGGTGAGCGCCTCCTTCGTTACCCGTTTCGCCCCCTCCCCGACCGGCCGGCTGCACCGCGGCCATGCCTTCTCGGCGTTGAAGGGCTTCACCGCCGCCCGCAAGGTCGGCGGCCGGTTCCTGCTGCGCATCGAGGACATCGACCGGACGCGCTGCCGGCCCGAGCACGAGGCGGCGATCCTCGACGATCTGGCCTGGCTGGGCCTGGAGTGGGAACAGCCGGTTCGCCGGCAGTCCGAGCATCTGGCCGATTACGAGGCCGCGCTGGACCAACTTCAGGCGCGCGGCCTGATCTACCGCTGCTTCAAGACCCGCAAGGACCTGGCCGAGGCCGCGCTGAGCGCGCCGCACGGCCACGTCGAGCCGTTCCGCGGCGGGCCGATCCATCCCAACGAGGAAGACCGCTGGCTGTCGGAGCTCAAGCCGTTCGCCTGGCGGCTGTCGATCGACGCGGCTCGCGCGGAACTCGGCAGCCTGCGCGGCCTGCGCTTCCAGGAGAAGGGCGAGGGTCCGGGCGGCGAGCACGGCCGCATCGAGGCCAAGCCCGAACTGGCCGGCGACGTGGTGCTGGCGCGCAAGGACGTGGGCGTCGCCTACCACCTGGCCTGCGTGGTCGATGACGCGCTGCAGGGCGTGACCGACGTGGTGCGCGGCGCCGACCTGTTCGAAGCCTGTCATATCCAGCGACTGCTGCAGGCGCTGCTGGGTCTGCCGACGCCGGTCTATCGCCATCACCGGCTGCTGCTGGACGCCAACGGAGAGCGGTTCGCCAAGCGCAAGGGCGGCGAGACCCTGGGCACGCTGCGCGAGGCCGGCATGACGGGCGCTGAGTTGTGCGCCGAACTGGGCTTCGACGGGTGAGCGAGACGGTCGTCGACGCGCCGGTCAAGGCGCCCGTCGCCGCGCTGGCCGCGCTGGTGTTCGGGGCCTGCGCCATCGGCTTTGCGCCGATCTTCGTGCGGATGACCGAGACCGGGCCGGCCGCCGCCGGCTTCTGGCGGCTGTTTCTGGCCCTGCCGCTGCTGGCGCTGCTGGCCTGGCGCAACGAGGGCGGCGGGCTGCGCGCCCTGCCCTCGCGGGCCATGCTGCTGGCCGGGCTGTTCTTCGCCATGGACCTGTCGTTCTGGCACTACGGGGTCAAGCTCACCTCGGTGGCCAACGCCACGGTGCTGACCAACCTCTCGCCAGTGGTGGTGACGGCGGTAGCCTGGTTCGCGTTCCGCGAACGGCCGGGCCGCATCTTCCTCGCCGGCCTCGCCCTGGCCATCGCCGGCGCCTGGACCATGGCGGCGGCCGCCGACAAGGGTCAGGCCATCGCCCCGATGCTGGGTGACATCCTCTCGCTGGCCACGGCCGTCTGGTACGCCCTCTACTTCCTCGCCATGCGCCAGGCGCGGCAGGGCGCCGGCGCATCACGGGCGATGTTCTGGTCGACGCTGGTCTCGACGCCGATCCTGCTGGTCGTGGCCTTCGGCATGGGCGAGGACATCATCCCCGCGTCCGGCGCCGGCTGGCTGGCCTGTCTGGGGCTGGCGGCGGTGCATGTGGCCGGACAGGGCTCGATCGCCTGGGCGCTGGGCCGGCTGCCGGC
>CANJYY010000056.1 GCA_947479185.1 Caulobacteraceae bacterium | reverse complement strand
TCCAGCCTGAGAACCGCGCCGGTGCGGGCGTCTATCCGCAGCTCGATCAGCCGCCCGCGGACGGTCACGATCTCCAGGTCGTAGGCCAGCACGCCATGCTCGTCCTCGAGCTCGACCTTGACCACCTCGCCGGGGGCGGTGCGGGCGGCGATCTCGAGAATGCGGGCCAGCGGCAGGGCGCCGACGGGCCCGGCCGGCGCGGCCGCCGGCCGGGCCGGGGCGTCGCCGGGGCGCGCCGGACGCCGGTCGCAGGCCGCGACGAGCGGAACGGCGGCCAGCAGGGCGATGAGGACGGAGCGCATGGATATCCCATCAACCACAGCCACGCTGACGGCAAGCTGACGATCGCCGTCGGCGGGCCATCAGCCGGCCCGTGCGATCTCCCCGTCATCGGCAGGGCCATCCGCCCCGCCCCGGATACGGGAAGCCAGACCCATGACCTCACCCCCTCTCATTCGCATCGCGCTCGCCACCCTGGTCGGAGGCCTGGCCGTCGCCGGCTTCGCCGCGGCGGCGGGCGCCTTCACCTCCGGAGCCGAAGCCCCAACCGCGGCTCGGGAGGGCGCGGCCGCTGTCGCCACCCCAGGCCCGGCCGCGCCGGCCGCCACGCTCAGCGCCCCGAGCGTGGCGGCCCTCCGGGCGGCCGGGGTCAGCCGGGTCATCCGCGTCGAGCGCGAGCACGGCGGGCTCGAGGTGGAAGGCGTTGACGTCCAGGGCAAGCCGGTCAAGGCGCGGCTGAAGGAGGCCCCCGGCGCCCCGCCGACGGTCACCACCGGGCATGGACATGACGAGCGCGACGGTCGGCGCGAGACGAAGACGGAGCGCGACGATGACTGACGCCGCTTCCCCGCCCGCCGGCGGACGCATCCCGGTCTGGGATCCCCTTGTCCGCATCGGCCACTGGCTGCTGCTGGCCGCCGTGGCGATCGGCCTGATCACCCGCGGCGAGCCCGAGAGCCTGCACCAGGCGGCCGGCTACTTTGTCGGCGGCTATGTCGTCTTCCGGCTGATCTGGGGCATTGTCGGCCCGAAGCGGGCGCGGTTCGAGACTTTCCTGCGTTCGCCGTTCGCCGGGCTGCGCTACCTGGTCGATCTGGTCACCGGCAAGGCCGAGCGGCATGTCGGGCATTCCCCGGCCGGCGGCCTGATGGTCATCGCCCTGCTGCTGGCGCTGTCCGGCGTCACGGCCACCGGCCTGGCGATGGAGAACCACGTCCCGGTCCCGGCCGTCATCGCCACTCTCGTTCCCGCCGAGGCGGGTGAAGAGGGCGAGGCGGGCGAGGCCGGAGAGGAGGAGGGGCCCTGGGGCGAGATCCACGAGGCCTTCGCCAACCTGATCCTCGGACTGGCGGTGCTGCATGTGGTCGGCGTCGCGGTGGCCTCGATCGCTCACCGGGAAAGTCTGGTGCGGTCGATGATCGACGGGCGCAAACGCCCCTGACCGTCCAGGGCGGCGGACCATAACGGGTCCGTCGCCCTTCGATGGTCGAGCTACGGCTCGGGGGAAAGGTCCGCCCGCACGGCCCGTGCGATGAAGCCGCCGCCGAGCACCCGGCTGGGGTCTTCCGGCGCGTAGAGCACGCAGGCCTGGCCGGGGGCCACGCCCTCTTCCAGCACGTCGAGGGCCACGCCGACCCCGCCGTCGATCATCGCCAGCCGGCCGGCGACCGGCTCGCGGGTCGAGCGGACGCGGGCCAGCACGGGCCGGCCGATCAGCGCGGCGGCCTCGAGGCTGGCCTCGTCGCCCAGCCAGTTGGCTTCCTTAAGAGTCAGGGCCCGGGTCAGCAGCGCCTCGCGCGGACCGACGATCACCTGCCGCGCGTCGGCGTCGATGCGCACGACGAACAGCGGATCGCCGCCGCCGATGTTCAGGCCCCGGCGCTGGCCGATGGTGTAGCGGGTCACGCCCTCGTGGCGGCCGAGCACCCGGCCGTCGAGGTGCACCACGTCGCCGGCCAGCGCGCCCTGCGGCCGCAGGCGGTCGATGACCGTGTGATACTTGCCCTCGGGCACGAAACAGATGTCCTGGCTGTCGGGCTTGTCGGCGGCGCGGAGCGCCATGCCGGCCGCCACGCCGCGCACCGCGGGCTTGGGCAGGCCGCCGAGCGGGAAGCGCAGATAATCGAGCTGCTCGCGCGTGGTGGCGAACAGGAAATAGCTCTGGTCGCGGTTGGCGTCGACGGCGCGGTGCAGGGTCGGGCCGCCCGGCCCGTCCTCGCGCCGCACATAGTGGCCGGTGGCCATGGCCGCGGCGCCGAGGTCCCGCGCCACGTCCAGCAGGTCGCGGAACTTGACGGTCTGATTGCAGCGCACGCAGGGGATCGGCGTCTCGCCGCGCAGATAGGCGTCGGCGAACTCCTCGATCACCTGCTCCTTGAAGCGGCTTTCGTAGTCGAGCACGTAGTGCGGGATGCCGATGGCCTCGGCCGCCTGGCGGGCGTCGAGGATGTCCTGGCCGGCGCAGCAGGCGCCCTTCTTCTGGATCGCCGCGCCGTGGTCATAGAGCTGCAACGTCACCCCGACCACGTCGTAGCCGGCCCGGGCCATCAGGGCGGCCGTGACTGTCGAGTCGACGCCGCCCGACATGGCCGCGACCACCCGCGAGCCGGTCGGCAGGCCGACGGCCGCGCGCACGACGTCGTCGGCGATGTCCGTGAGGGGCGGGAGCGCGTTCATGCGCCGCTATGTAGAGGCTCGGTGCGGAAATTGCGACCGGCGCCTGGTTCAGGCCCGCACGGGGACGCCCCCCCGCCGCATCCGCCAGGCGTCGAACCGCACCTTGCCCAGCCAGAACAGCATCACCGGCAGGGGTGACAGCGCCACGACGTAGAGAAGCACGGAGTCCCGCAGCGCCTCGGGAAACACCTGCTGCTGGCCGAGGAAGAACGAGCCCGAGGCGATGAACAGCGAAAAGCACATCCGCCACAGATGCCGGGCGATGCGGGCCGTGCGCGACAGCCGGCCCCGGATCAGCACATGCAGCTCGCCGGCGGCGGCGAAGGCGCCGGCGATGGTGAACAGGAAAAAGGCCTGCGGCGGCGAGCCGTCGATGGTGCCGGTCGGGCTGGCCGCGCCCATGCGCATGAAGGTGACTCCGGCCGTGGTGATGGCCAGGGCGATCACAAGCCCGGCCGCCTCCGGCAGTCCGGCCTTCGCCTCGCCCCGCCGGGCGGCCAGCCAGCCGCTGACCAGCAGATACAGGGCCATGATGCCGGCGACGAAGTTCGGCCGCTGGCCCGTGTCGAGGAACGGCGCGACGCCGGCGCCGATGGCGTAGGTCGCCAGCATGGCGACGAAGAACACCGTGCCGGCCTGGCGGTGCAGCCGCTGACCCTTGCGGGTCGCGAGCGCCGTCACGCCCGACAGCATGCCGACCGTCCCGCCGCCGATATGGGTGAACAGCAGCGCGGCTGCCGCCAGATGCATCCACAGCGGCGCGCCGGGCGGCGCCTCGAGGTTGTTCGCCAGGGCGAGCGTCGGCAGCAGGCTGAGCGCGACGGCGGCCAGAAGCGGGGCAGGGCGGATAGGGCGTGTCATGTGCGACAGTTTCCCGGCTATCCTGCCGGGGGGCCATGACCGCGCGTTGCGGCGGCATGATCGAGTGTAACAACGAGGACCCTGCAGATGCCGGATCTGACCACCTCGGCCGGAGTCGTCGGCGGGCTGATCGCGTTCGCCGCCGCCCGGGGCGCCGATCCACAGGCGCTCGCGGCGCACGCGGACCTGCGCGACGGAGATCTCGAGGACGCCGACGCCCGGCTGCCCTTCGCCACCTACGTCACCCTGATGCGGGCGGCACAGGACCTTTGCGGCGATCCGGCGCTGGCGCTGCACTTCGGCGAGGCCGTGGATCTGGCCGAGATGTCTATCGTCGGCCTGATCATGAACGCTTCCGCGACCATGGCCGACGCCTTCGCCCAGATGCAGCGCTTCGGCCGGCTGACGCTGGAGACCGAAGGGGTCAGCGACGGGCCGCGCTTCGACCTCGTTCCGCGCGACGGCCAGTTGTGGATGGTCGACCGTCGCAGCAACCCCAACGCCTTTCCCGAGCTGACCGAGGGGGCCTTCGCCCGGCTGGTCTGCGGCCCGCGCCGGTTCCTGCCGCAGCCGCATGTGCTGGAGGTTCACGTCACCCATCCGGCGCCGGCCTACCGCCCCGAGTACGACCGGGTGTTCCAGTGCCCGGTCACCTTCGACAGCGACTGGAACGCCCTGCGGCTGGACCCGCGCATCGCCAGTTGGCCGGTGGCGTTGCAGCCCCGTTATGTCTTCGGCGTGCTGACCGAACGGGCGGACGGCCTGCTGCGGGAGCTGGAGGACGCCCGCACCCTGCGCGGCCGGGTCGAGGCGGTGCTGCTGCCGCTGCTGCACACCGGGGAGACCGGCTCTGACGCCGTCGCCCGCACGCTGGGCTTCAGCCGCCAGACCCTGTTCCGCAGGCTCAAGGTCGAGGGCGTGACCTATGAACAGGTGCTCGACGCCCTGCGTCAGCGGATGGCGCTGCACTATCTGAAGGGCCGGCGGGTGTCGGTGAACGAGACGGCCTATCTGGTCGGCTTCTCCGAACCTGCCGCCTTCTCCCGCGCCTTCAAGCGCTGGACCGGCGCCAGCCCGCGCGATGTCAGGGGATGGGAGACCGCGTCCCCCGGCACATGACATTCAGGTCCGTCGGCGGCGGAGATTCAACAGACAGAAAAGCCCCCGAAGCCCGCGAACACGAGTCAGCGGTTGCGCGCCCGCCCGGGACTTCGGAGACGGCGCCCCCTACCGCGACAGCAGGGTCAGCAGCGAGCTCTGGGTCAGGGCGTTGAACACCTGGGCGGTGGCCTGGACGGTGGTGCGGGCCTGTTCCAGGCGGCTGATGGCTTCGGCCATATCGACGTCGGTGACGCCGCCGATCATGCCCTCGAGCATCGACTTGCGCGCGTCCTGGGTGTCCATCGTCGTGTCGACGCGGTTCTGGATCAGGCCGTTGCGGGCGGTGGAGTCGGTCAGGCTGGCCCGCGCGGTTTCGAAGCCGCCGAGCATGCCCTGCAGGAAGGTCTCCTGGGCCGGAGTCAGCTGGCCGGTGAAGTCGCCGTTCGCGTCGACGAACGCCTGCACCTGGCGGAAGGCGTCGAACAGGCCCGTGCCCAGCTGGTCGGCGAGGAAGCCGGACTGGAGGGTGGTCGACTCGTCCAGCTGGCTGGTCGGAGCGAGGTTGTCGTTCTGGAACACGGCGGCGACCGTCGGGCTGGCGGTCAGGTCGGCCATGCTGTCGGCGGTCACCGGCGCGGTGTCGACCTGGCCGCCGGCGAACAGGTAGCGGCCGCCGAACTTGGCGTTCAGCCCGTCGGAGGCCGAGGAGAACCAGCTCGACAGCTCGCTCATCAGCGAGTCGCCGCGTCCGGTGGCAAGGGCTTCGGCGATCGCCTGGCGCGCGCCGGCGGCGGCGTCGGTCGTCTGGGTCAGGGCCAGGTCCTGCGACTCCAGCTTCGAGCTGAGCGTCTTGCCCTGTGCCAGGTAGCTGTCGACCTTGGTCTGGATCGAGCGGGTGGCCAGCAGGGTCTCGGCGTTCTTCGCGTAGCCCTTCAGGTCGGAGGCGACCTTGCCGCTGGAGACCTGGGCGTTGGCGTCCTGCTGGCGCACCTGGGCGCGCATCATGTCGTTGAGGACCGTCGAGTAGCTGTTGCCGGTGGCGATGCGGTTCATGACTTATCTCACCATCGTCAGAAGGGTGTCGTACATGTCCTTGCTGGCCTGAACGAGCCGCGCGGACGCGTTGAAGGCCTGCTGGTAGGTGGTCATGCTGATCAGTTCCTGGTCGAGGTTGACGCCCTCCGCCGAGCTGCGGCGGGTGTCGGCCTCGGACGCGACGGCCTCGGCGATCGACTGGCGCGAGGTGGCGGCGTCGGCCTTGCGGGCCACCGACCCGGCCAGCTCGGAGGCGTAGCGCGACACGGTCATGGTTGAGGCGGCCAGGCCGCCCGCCGCGTCGAACCCGGCGAAGGTCTCGCCCGACTGCCCCAGCCTGACCGCGCCGCGGCCGTCGCCGACCGCCAGCACCGGCTTGCCCGAGGCCGCCTGGCTGAGGTCGAGGGTGGCCAGGGCCAGTTTCATCGGGTTGCCGGCCACGTCGCCGCGCACCTCGAACCGTTCGGCGCGGGCGGCGCGCTGGGCGACGCCGATGCCGAACAGCTCCGACATCGAGGGGCCGCCGGCGCCGCGCTCGGTGTCGTCGTTGAGCACCGACAGGCTGGAGCCCTTGGCGTTGGCCGAGAAGATCATCGCCCCGTCGGCGTCGAGGCTGAAAGCGCCGTACAGACCCACGCCCGTCGTACCGGAGTTCAGGGCGTTCAGCAGGTCCTGCATCGTGCCGCCGGCCGGAACCGCGACCGTGACATCCTTGACCCGCACGCCGTCGGCGTCGGCCACCCGCAGGCTGATGGTGTCGCCGGCCGTGAAGCCGTGCGCGCTCGTGGCCGCCAGGCCGGTGTCGTAGTAGGGATAGCCTGCCGAGCTGACGAGGTCGTTGAGCCCGAAGAAATGCGAGAAGCCTTTGCCGGCCTTGGCCGAGGGGGTGGTCGCATCGTCGGCGATGGCCACGCCGGCGCCGCCGGTGGCCGACAGCGACAGGGCCCCGTCGGTGAAGCTGGCCGAGCCGAACCCGCCGAGAGACGTGTTGAGCGTCGACAGGAAGGAGCCCGGTGTGAACGACACCGCCGCGCCGCCGTCGACGCTCATGGTCCCGGCGTCGAAGTCGACGGCGACCCGGCGCTGCAACAGGCCATTGGCCGCGACGATGCCGATGGTCGTCTTGCCGGTGAAGCCCGACACGGCCGTCGGCAGGTCCAGGCCGGTGTTACGGCCGTTGAGGGTGGCCGGGGCCGGGACGCTGGACGAGGCGTTGTGCGCCCGGTTCAGCTCGTCGACCGCCTTGGTGACGAATTCCGACAGCTGCGCGCCGACGGCGGGCAGTTCGCGATCGCGCAGGTCCAGCAGGCCGCGGATCTCGCCCGAGGTCAGGCGCGCGCGCAGCGAGGTCTGGCCGGCCGCGCCGGACAGGGTGACGGCGATCTCGCCAGACGCTCCGTCCGCGTGCACATAGGAGAGTGTCGCCGCGCCGCCGTTGCCAGCCAGCACCGTGCCGTCCGACGCGCGGATCATCGAGCCGCCGTTGGTCCGGGCGCTGACCCCGATGTCCATCAGGGTCGACAGCTCGTTGATCAGCTGACCCTGGATGTTCTCCGAGCCGGTCGAGTCGCCGCCCTCGATCTGGGCGCGGCTGATGTCGGTGTTGAGGGAGTCGATCTGGGCCAGCAGCTGGTTGGCCCGGTCGACCGCCCCGCCGATGCGGGCGTCGGCCTCGCTGGCCAGGCTCTTGAGCGAGGTCGAGATGCGCGAGGCCTCGTTGAGGAAGTTGGCGACATTGTCGATCGCCGCGCCGCGCTGGATCGACGAGGCCGGATCGCTCGCCGCCGCCGCGAACGCCGAATAGACCTGGTCCAGCTGGTTGAAGAACGAACTGCTGCTCGACGGGTCGCCGAACAGCGCCTGGGCCCGGTCGAAGGCGTTGGCCAGAACGTCGGCCTGGGCCGCGCTCGACTTGGCCGTCAGGGCCGCGCGCTGCAGGAAGGCGTCCGCCGCGCGGCTGATGCCGGTGATGTTCACGCCCACGCCCATGCCGGCCGAAACCAGCGGCGCCTGGTTGACGACCTTGCGGACGTAACCGGCCGTGTTGACGTTGGCGATGTTGTCCGAAACCGTCCGCAGACCGGTCTGGGCGGCCAGCAGGCCGGTCGTCGCCGACGACATGATCGAGTTCAGGCCCATGCGAACTTTGCCCTGCGCCCGGCAAAGCCTGACGCATTTTCTGGCGTTTTTTGCCGGGCGAACGCGTCCGCGCTCGCGTAGGCAAAAACTAACCTGTTGAATTTCTTGGCGATTACGTTCCAACCGCCAGGCCGGTCGAATTAACCAAACGCAAGAGCGGCGCCACGGCGCGGGGGCGGCAAGTTCCGGCTGCTCATGACCGAAGCGGCCCGGCAAAAACCGCCCCGGGGACGCCGGCCCAGGGGCAGGCGCCGTTGCCCAAACCCTTTGTGGAGCAGGGGATTCCGGCCGGTTCGCCAAACTGGCCCGGCGGTTGCTTTGACCCTGTCGAATGATCCGGGCGCAGCATGCGCCGACCGTTTCCCCAGACACAGGCGTTTCCGCCCTCCATGACCGTGCCCGCGTTCAGTCCGTCCGTCGTCCTGCCCGGTGCGCCCAGCGCCCCGGCCGGGCGCGGCGCGTCCGGCGCCGGGGGCGGCCTGTTCGAGGGGCTGCTGGCGGGCCAGGTCGATGAGGCCGTCGTCGGCGGCGCCGCCGGCAAGTCCCGTCCCGCGCCTGGCGCCGTGGATGTGGATCCGGCGGATGAGGCGGACGCGCAGACGGCGGCAGCCGCGCAGGACGCCGGTCTGGCGTTGCTGCTGGCCGGGCCGGGCGCCGCGCCGGTGCTGACCCCCACGCCCAAGGGGACAGGTGAGTCGGACGATGCCGCCGGCCTCGCCGCGCGCCAGATCCGGATTCCCGCCCCCCTGCTCGCCAGGCCCTCGTCGTCGGTCGGGTTCGAGACGCCCCTGCCGGCCGATCCCGACGCCGTCCTGGCGGAGGTGGCGGGCGGGCCATCCGAGACCCGGGTCCAGGTCGCCGCGTCTGATCCCGCTCCGCTCCCGCCGGTCAAGGCGATCGCCGACCGGCCGGGGCAGACGGTTCCCGTCGTCGACGCCAAGGCTGCGCCCGTCGCGCCGGCCCCGCCTCAACCGGTAGCGGCCGACCTGGCGAAAGCCGCGCCGCCGCCCGCGCCGCCCGTGACCTCGCCTGTCGCCATCCCCGCCGGACCCGCGGCCGTGGCCGCTGCCCAGGTTGGCGAGCCGACCGCTCAGACTGAAGCGCCGCGCCCGGCCGCGACGATCGGCGACCTGCGCCGCGCCGCCGTCGCCCGTGGTGATCGCCGCGCCGCGCCTGCCGCCGGCGCCGCGGCGACGGCCCTGGCCGGCGGGTCCCCGGTCAAGCAGGCCGCCCTGGCCGCGCTCGACACCGCCATGACCGCCGACGCCGCTGATGCAACGCCGGCTGTCGAGCCGGAGCTGGTCGCCGCCGACCCCGGCGAGACGTCCGACGCGCAGCAACCCAACCTGCCGGGCGAGGCGCGCGCGGCGTCCGCCCAGTCCATCGCCGCCGAGACAGTCGCCGCCGTCCCGCGCGGCTCGCCCGAGACCGTGGCGAAGATGGCGGCCGATATCATCCGCAAGCTGGACGGCCAGAGCACCCGCTTCGACCTCGAGCTGAACCCGCACGGCATGGGCAAGGTCGATGTCGCCATCGAGATCGACCGGGCCGGCAGGCTGACCGCGGCCATGACCTTTGACACCGCCCAGTCGGCCGCCGATCTGCGCGGCCGGTCCGCCGAGCTGCGCCAGGCGCTCGAACAGGCCGGCTTCAGCGTGTCCGACGGCGGGCTGACCTTCGACACCGCCGGCCAGAACCCCGGCTTCGGCGGCCGCGACGCCGCCCAGCAACACCAGGACCGCGCCTGGCACGGCCGCGCCTTCCAGCGCGCCCAGAACGGCGCCGATGAGGCCGACCTGTCCCTGGCCGGCGCGCCATCCCCTTCCGCCAGCCGGACCCGGTCCGGCGTCGATATCCGGATCTAGGCCCAGCCCATGACCACCACCATCGACCCGACAGCCGCCGCCGCCGGAGCCTCCGTCTCCGACAAGCTCAGCAGCTCGCGCAGCCGGCTGGCCGACAGCGAGGAAACCTTCCTGGCGCTGCTGACCACCCAGCTGAAGAACCAGGACCCGCTGTCGCCGCTCGATTCCAACCAGTTCACCGCCCAGATCGTGCAGATGACCGGGGTCGAGCAGCAGCTGATGACCAATGACCTGCTCAAGATGCTGGTCGGCATGAGCGACGGCGGCCTGGCCGGTTCGGTCAACCTGATCGGCAAGACGGTCACGGCGGCCTCGGACCAGGCGACGATCACCGCTGGCGACGCGAGCTGGACCTACGACCTCGACCGCAACGCCGCGAGCGTGAAGTACGACATCGTCAATTCGCAGGGGACGACGGTCTGGAGCCGCACCGACGCCAGCGTCGCCAGCGGGGCCCACACCCTCGACTGGGACGGCGTCACCGCGGCCGGCCAGCAGCTGCCGGATGGCGGCCCCTACAAGCTCAAGATCACCGCCACCGGTTCGGGCGGCGAGACCATCAACACCTCCAGCCACATCACCGGCGTCGCGACCGCGGTTCAGACCGTCGGCGGCGAGACCGTGGTGTCGGTCGGCAAACTCAAGATTCCCGTCTCTTCGATCACCAGCGTGGCCTCCACGTCGTGATCCAGGTCCGCCATCAGCAAGGATAACCTGCCATGAGTCTCAACAGCGCCATGCTCGCCGGCGTGACCGGCCTGGTCTCGAACTCGTCCGCGCTGGCGGCGATTTCGGACAACATCGCGAACGTCAATACGGTCGGCTACAAGCGCAGCCAGGCCAATTTCCAGACCCTGGTCACCAGCCGCAGCCCCAACGCGACCTATGCCGCAGGGGGCGTTTCCGCGCAGACCCGCAGGTTCATCACCACCCAGGGGCTGCCGACCCAGACAACGTCGACCACCGATCTGTCGATCTCCGGCCAGGGCTTCTTCACGGTGACAGAAAAGGCCGAGGGGCTGCAGGCTTCGGACGTGCGCTCGTTCACCCGCGCCGGCTCGTTCCAGCTCGACAACCTGGGCTACCTGAAGAATGACGCCGGCCTCTATCTGCAGGGCTGGCTGGTCGACGACGTCGGAGCCATCACGCCCGATCCGTCGGACATCACGCGACTGCGGTCGATCAACGTCTCGTCG
>CANJYY010000055.1 GCA_947479185.1 Caulobacteraceae bacterium | reverse complement strand
GCATTTCCCGGTCAACACCTTGCTGATCATGCGCGGCGCGATCGTCGCCGAGGACGAGGGCCTTCTCGACGACTATGTCGACGCGGTGAACCGCGCGATGTGGGAGGAAGGGCTGAAGATGGACGATGCGGAGGTCGTTACGTCCTTCCTGTCGGCGAACGGTTTCGACGGTCCGGCATTGCTTGCGCGCACGCAGGAGCCGGACATCAAGGCCAGGCTCGTCCAAAACACCGAAGCCGCGGTCGCGCGCGGGGTGTTCGGCATTCCGACCTTCTTCGTCGGCGACGAGATGTTTTTCGGTCAGGACCGGCTGGACTGGGTGGAAGAGGCGGTGGCTGCGGCTTAGGCAGGTTGCGTAGTTCGACACGCGCTTCGCGCTGCTCACCATGACGTGGAAGGGGGGCGATCCACCCCTACACGTCATGCTGAGCAGGCCCGCAGGGCCGTGTCGAAGGACGCACGCTGTTGGCCCCGTCAGTAGTCCTTCCCGCTCAACTTCTTCACCGGCGCGGCGTCGATCTCGAACTGCGTCGCGCCGCAGTGGCAACGGGCCTTGAGGGTCATGGCGGTCTCCTGACGTCGTGAGGTCAGGGGGCTGACGCCCCGCTGCTGTCAGCGTTCTGTCAGCACGCTGTCACGGCGCGCTGGACTCGGCCGTCCCCGTTTTGCGACGCTCCCGGTCAGGGAACAGGGAGACGGCCATGACGGACAGGCTCACCACCGACCTCGCCGAGGCCACCGCCGGGGAAACCGTGCGGGCGATCGCGGCGGGCGCCATCAGCGCGCTGGAGGCGACGGACGCCGCCATCGCCCGCATCGAGGCGCTGGACGGCGCGATCAATGCGGTGGTCGTGCGCGACTTCGACCGGGCGCGGACGGCTGCGAAGGCCGCCGATGCGGCCGTGGCGCGGGGCGAGCGCCGGCCGTTGCTCGGCGTGCCGATGACCGTCAAGGAAGCCAACTGGGTCGCCGGCCTGCCGACCACCTGGGGCATGGAGATGTGGAAGGCCTGGAAGGCGCCGGTCGACGGCGTCGGCATCGCCCGGCTGAAGGCGGCCGGGGCGATCATCCTCGGCAAGACCAATGTGCCGCCTATGCTGGCCGACTTCCAGAGCGACAACCCGGTCTACGGCCGGACCAACAATCCCTGGGACGTGACGCGCTCGCCGGGCGGCTCGTCGGGCGGCTCCGCGGCCGCGCTGGCGGCGGGCATGGTCCCGCTGGAGTTCGGCTCGGACATCGGCGGGTCGATCCGCATCCCGGCCGGCTTCTGTGGCGTCTATGGCCACAAGCCGAGCTATGGCGTCGTGCCGCTGCGTGGACATACCCCGCCGGGACTCGAAGGCAGCGACGTGCCGGTGGCGGTGGTCGGGCCGATGGCGCGCACGGCGGCGGACCTCGACCTTGCGCTCGGCGTGCTGGCGGGCCCGGACCGTAGCGAAGCGGTGGGTTACAGCCTGAATTTCAGGCCGCCGCGCCATGACCACTTGGCCGACTACCGCGTGCTGATCCTCGACCATCATCCGCTGGCGGCGACCGACGAGGAGATCGGTGCGGCGCTCAACGGTCTCGGCGACCGGCTGGAGGACCTCGGCGCACGGGTCGACCGGCAGACCGACCTGCTGCCTGACCTCGTCGAGGCGCAGGGCGTCTACGGCGCGATCCTCAACACGGCCATGACCCGGGGCCAGCCCGGCGCCCGGTCGCCCAGCGCGCACGACTGGATGGGCCTGCTCGATGCGCAGCTTGCCGTTCGGCGGCTTTGGGCGCGGCTGTTCGAGGGCTTCGACGTGGTGCTGGCGCCGACGCTGGGCACACTGGCCTTTCCGCATGACGACAGTCCCGACATGTTCGCGCGGACCCTGCTGCTGAATGGCGAGACGACCAGCTACTTCAGCCAGATCGCCTGGTCCGGCGTCGCCACCCTCGCGCACCTGCCGGCCACGGCCGCGCCGATGGGGCTGAGCCGGGGCGGCCTGCCGATGGGGGTGCAGATCATCGGGCCCTATCTCGAGGACCGCACGACCATCGCCTTCGCCGGCCTGCTGGAGCGGGAATTTGGCGGGTTCGTGAAGCCGCCGGGGTACTGATCCTCCCCCGATGGGGGAGCTGGACCGGCGAAGCCGGGACGGAGGGGGTCCGCTCAGGTCGCGGGTGACCCCCTCAGTCAGGGCTTTGGCCTGACAGCTCCACCGAAGCGGAGCATCAGCCGGCGATCAGCGCCGCTCTTTCCTCCGGCGCCAGCGGACGCCAGCGGCCTTCGGGCAGGGCGCCCAGCGTGATCGGGCCGATGCGGGTGCGCAGCAGGTCGACGACACGCAGCTCGACGAGGTCGCACATGCGGCGGATCTGGCGGTTACGGCCTTCCTTGAGCACGAAGCTCAGGGTCTGCTTGCCGGACAGGTTGACCTGGGCCTGCTTCAGCTGCCGGCCGTCGAGCTCGAGACCAAAGCGCAGCAGCTCCATCTTGTCCTGGGTGATCTCGCCGATGACCTGGACGCGGTATTCCTTCTCCAGATCGGAGTCGGGTCCGATCACGGCCTTGGCGACCACGCCGTCCTCGGAGAGGATCAGCAGGCCGCGGCTGTCCATGTCGAGCCGGCCGATCGGGGCCAGCCGGCTGTCGCGGCCGGGAATGGCCGTGCCGGGTCCCCAGAGGGTGCTGCGGTTGATCAGCCGCACGGCCGGGATCTGCTCGCCCTCGGGCTGGGACGAGACGATGCCGACCGGCTTGTGGAACATCAGGGTCAGGCTGGACGACAACTCGCCGGTGGCCTTGTCGGCCAGGGTCAGGGTCTGGCCGGGCAGGATCTTGCGGCCCGCGTCCTCGACCACCTCGCCGTCGATCGACACCAGGCCCCGGCCGATCAGCGCCTCGGCCTCGCGGCGCGAACAGACGCCGCTCTGGGCCAGCCAGCGGTTCACCCGTTGCGGTTCGGCTTCTTCGTAGGTGCGGGTCCAGGCCATGACGCCTGACTAGGCGATCAGCGACCGTACGGGAAGGGCGTCGGCGCCGGGCTCAGGCCTGATCGGCCGGCTGGTTCATCGCCCAGTGGACGCCGAAGGGGTCCTTCAGCGAGCCCCAGCGATCGCCCCAGAACTTCAGGGCCACCGGGTTCATCACCTCCAGCCCGGCGTCGGCCGCGCCGATGACGTTGAGATGGGGGATGACGCCCTTCATGGGCGGGGCTTGCTCGGTCATGGCGGTGCTCTTCTGCACGGTGGTGTTCAGAGGGTGGGCAGCAGCGCGGCCAACTGGTCTGCGGCGATGCCCCAGCCTTCGCTGAAGCCCATCTGTTCGTGGCTCGCCTTATCCTCGGCGCTCCAGTGGCGGGCCTTGCCGGTGTAGCGGGTGCGGCCGTCGCCGAGATCCTCGAACGCGATGTATCCGACCATGAAGGGCTTGCCGACCGGGACCCAGTCGGCCGCGAAGGCGTCGGTGAACACGAAGCGGCGACCCGGGATGACCTCAAGGACGGAGCCCTTGTTGTCCATAACCTCGCCGTCGGGGCCCTGCATGACGGTGTTGAACCGGCCGCCCGGACGCAGGTCGATCTCGCAGGCGGTCACCCGCCAGGGCGGAGGGCACCACCACCGCATCAGGATGTCCGGCGTGGTCCAGGCCTTGAAGACCTTGTCCACGGGCGCGTCGAAGATGCGTTCAATGACCAGTTCATGCTCGGGCGTCATGGGCGAGATGTTCCTATGTTGGCTGTTGTCCCAAGGACGAACGGGCGGGCTCCGGGCCGACAGGCGGCGGCGAAATTTCTTCAGTCCGTCTCGCTGCGCTGGAGCAGTTGGTCGAGATGGCGGCGAGTCCCATGATCTCCGGCTCGGTCTGGTACAGGCGCAGCAGCAGCCGGGCCAGGCGGATGGCCTCGTCGGCGAGGCGCGCGGTCGTCCCGCCGGCCGCCGGCGGAATAGCCCTCGTTGAACACCAGGTAGATCATCGCCGCCACGGCCGCCACGCGCTCGGCGCGTTCGGCGGGGCCGGGGGTCTCGAACGGCACGCCCGCGCCGGCGATCTTCGCCTTGGCGCGGGTGATCCGCTGCTCCATGGCGCTCTCGCCGACGAGGAAGGCCCTGGCGATCTGCTTCACCGACAGGCCCGAGACGATCCGCAGGGCCAGCGCCACCTGCTGCGTGGCCGGCAGGTCGGGGTGGCAGCAGATGAACATCAGCCGCAGTACGTCGTCGCGATAGTCGGCGCCGTCGAGGCGCTCGGCCAGCGGCGTCTCGGCGTCTTCGGTATCCGACAGCAAGGTTTCATCGGGCAGGGCGGTCTGCTTCGCCCGGCGGCGCGCGCCGTCGATGCCGGCGTTGCGGCCGACCATGATCAGCCAGGCCGCCGGGTCGCGCGGCGGGCCGTTGACCGGCCAGGCCTTCAGCGCCCGCAGGCAGGCGTCCTGAAACGCTTCCTCCGCCGTATCCAGGTCGCGGAAATAGCGCAGCAGCGCGCCGACCGCCTGGGGCCGCGCGCCGGTCAGGGCCGCGTCGATCCAGGCGAGATCGGTCACCCCAGCGCCTTGCCCGGCCGGAAGTAGCCGATCGGCCGGATCTCGTAGGCGCCGCCCGGATTGGCCGCCGCCAGTTCGCGGGCGATGGCCAGACCTTCCTCCAGCCCTTCGATGTCCAGCAGGTAGAAGCCGAGCAGCTGTTCCTTGGTCTCGGCGTAGGGGCCGTCGATGACCAGGTCCTGGTCCTTGCGCAGGGTGGTGGCCGCCGTGGTCGGCAGCAGCCGCAGCGACGGGCCCAGCTTGCCGGCCCTGTCGAGCGTCTGCGGGACGGCCTCGAGACGCGCCATGACGACGGCGTCCTGATCCTGGTCCCAGGCGAACACCTCGGCCTCGTCGTTGTAGCAGAGCAGGGCGTAGAGCATCGGCGCGGTCTCCGTTCGATCGAAGGACGAACCAGTATGGCGCGCCCCGACAGGCGTGGTGAGAAATTTCCGGAACGGGAGCGGCCTCAGGCGCATGGAACTTCGGTCGCGGCGACGGGTTCCTGCTGCAGAGGTCAGGGCGACGCGCCCGACCGGGAGCCTCCCTCATGCGAAAACTCATTCTGGTCGCCGGCATCGCCGCGGCCGCGCTGATGCCGTCGTTCGCGATGGCGCAGCAACAGACCTGCGAGCAGCAACGCAGCAGCCGCGTCGCCGGAACGGTGGCGGGCGCCGGCATCGGCGCGATCGTCGGCAGCGCCGTGGCCGGTCGCGATGATCGCGCCGCCGGCGCCGTCATCGGCGGCATCGCCGGCGCCCTGATCGGGTCCCAGGTCGCCAAGCCGAACGGCGACTGCGCCCATGCCTACGGCTACTACGACAGCCGCGGTCAGTGGCATGCCAACGACATCGACCGGGCCCAGGCCGCCGGCTACTACGACCGCGACGGCGGCTGGGTCCAGGGCGCGCCGAACGGCTACTATGACGCCTCGGGCCGCTGGGTCGCCTCGTCGTCGAGCGCGAGTTCGAGCGGCTACTACGACAGCAACAACCGCTGGGTGCCGGCCTCGTCGAACGGCTACTACGACACGCGCGGCCAGTGGGTCGCCGGCGCCGCCAGCGGCTACTACAACACCCGTGGCCAGTGGGTCGCCGGTCCCGCCACCGGTCACTACGACCGCGCCGGGCGCTGGATCGCCGGTCAGGCGCAGGGCCGCATCAACGCCGACGGCGTCTGGGTCGCTGACGCGCAGCCGGGCTATTACGACGCCAACGGCCGCTGGCGCGCCGGCGAAACCTACGGCTACTACGACGCCACGGGGCGCTGGACCGCCACGCGCGCGACGCCGGTCAGCGACCGCCCGGCCTACGGCCGCTACGACAGCAACGGTGTCTGGCATGCCGGCGACACGGCCCGCTCCAACGCCGCCGGTTACTATGACCGCAACGGCGACTGGGTCGCCGGCGCGCCGAATGGCCACTATGACGCGTCCGGCCGGTGGGTTCCGGGCCAGTCGGGCGCCGAGGTCAGCGGCTACTATGACGCCAACGGTCGCTGGGTCCCGGCCTCCGCCGCCGGCTACTACGACAGCCGCGGCCAGTGGGTCGCCGGCGCCGCCAGCGGTTACTACGACATGCGGGGCCAGTGGATCGCGGGACCGGCCACGGGCAGCTACGATCGCAACGGCCGCTGGATGCCCGGTCAGGCTTCCGGTCGCCCGAACGCCGACGGTGTCTGGGTTCCCGACGCCCAGGCCGGCTACTACGACTCCAACGGCCGCTGGCATGCCGGCCAGGCCTGGGGCTACTACGACGCCCGCGGCCGCTGGGTGGCCACCGCCCCTCAGTCCGCGCCGGAAATGACCTACAACGCCGAGGGCGCCTGGGACGGCGCGCCGGCCGATCTGCGGGGCCGTGAAGCCTGGCTCGACCAGCGCATTCGCTCGGGAATGCGCCAGCGCACGCTCAGCGCCGCCGAGGGCAACCGGGCCCTGCGCCAGCTGTCGATGATCCGTCGCCAGGAACAGCGCATGCCGCACCCGCGGGGGCGTCTGAGCCGCAGCGACACGATGCGGATCCAGGCGCGTCTCGATGCGCTGGCGAACAGCCTGCACTGGATGCGCCCGGATCGCGGTCCGCGCGGCTACTAGGGTCTGACCGACCGATCAGACAGAAGCACGCCCGCAGGACCTGGTCCTGCGGGCGTCGCCTTGTTCTCAGCGTGGGGTGTCAGGCGGCGGCCCGCTCCGCGCGGCGAAGCTGTCGTAGCTGGCGGAAGGAGATCAGCCGGCGGCTGCCTTCATCCCAGAGCGCCAGGGACACCGTCTTGAAGCTGTCCACCAGGCCCAGGCGGCTGACCTCGCGCAGCTCGGGATGGTCCTTCAGCACCTTGGTCAGGCGGTAGTAGGGGATGCGGCTGTTGACGTGGTGCACATGGTGCACGCCGATGTTGGCCGTCATCCAGCGCAGCGGGGCCGGCAGGTCGTAGTGCGAACTGCCATGCAGGGCGGCTTCGGTGTGGTCCCACTCGCCCTTGCGGGCCCAGTAGGCGTTCTCGAACTGATGCTGGACGTAGAACAGCCAGACGCCGATCGAGGCGGCCAGCAGGATGGTCGGCAGGTGGATCAGCAGCAGGCCCTTCCAGCCGCCGGCCCAGATCACCAGGCCGACCAGCACCGCGATGGTCACGTTGGTGCCCATGGCGCTGAGCCAGGGCTTCCAGCCTTCCTTCATCAGGCCCATCGGCAGGCGCTGTTCGAGCACGAACACCCAGGCCGGGCCGATGACGAACAGAACGACCGGATTTCGGTACAGGCGGTAGCCGATCCGGCGCATCAGCGGCAGCGCCCGGTATTCGGCCACGGTCAGGGTGGCGATGTCGCCGAGACCCCGGCGGTCGAGATCGCCCGAGGTGGCGTGGTGGATCGCGTGCGACCGGCGCCAGCAGTGGTAGGGCGTCATGGTCAGCACGCCGATCAGCCGGCCGGTCCAGTCATTGGCCGCCGGGCTGCGGAAGAAGGACTGATGGCTGCAGTCGTGCTGGACCATGAACAGCCGCACCAGGAAGGCCGCGGCCGGGATCGACAGCAGCAGCGCCAGCCACCACAGGCCGAAGATCGCCGCCACCCAGGCGGCGGTCCAGATAGCCAGCAGCGGCGCGGCGCTCAGCACGATCTCGAGAATCGAGCGGGCGTGACTGGGTTGCTGGTAGGCGGTGAGGATCTTGCGCCAGCGGCGCGGCTCGGAGGATGTCGTGGTCAATGTCTCTTCCCGACTCGCGCCGACCGTTTCTGCGAACGGTCTAGCCCGACAATGCGACGGAGATGTTTAAGCCCGCGTGTCGAATCGCGCGAGGCGTCGTGGCGACGCAAGACACGGGAACGGGGCCCTGTTGCATTGTCCATAGGCCCCGAGTGAGGCTTATTGCAGGCAGGAAGGGGGCTGATAGGTCCCCGCGCGCTAGCGCTTCCTGAACGCCTTGGCGTCTCGGGCCATGCTGCTGGCCCAGTCGTCGCTGGCCTCGGCCGGCGGGGCCTGGAACGGCAACTCGCCGGCGACGCCGCGGATCGCCAGCCACAGGGGCAGGGCGTAGTGGCCCAGCATGCGCAGCGGCCGACGCTTGTCGGTCACGTCCCAGCCGGCGTCCTCGAAGGCGAACACCTGCTGGGCCGGCGGCTTGCGGTCGATGCCGTCCCAGCCGGCGGGCAGGGCGAGCGCCTCGGCCTCGTCCGCCGTCAGGCCGAAGCTGGCCCGGCAGACATCATCGATCTCGGGCACGTCCGCTCGCGCCTCGGGCTCGGCGAGCGAGGGCTTCATCAGCGCCCGGGATTCGAGGTCGGCGATCCCGGGCAGATCGATCAGGCGGCGCAGGGGTTGGGTCATGCGGGCAGGGTAGCGGGGGAGCGGGCAGGGCGCCAATGCTGCGTGGTTCGAGACGCTCGCTTGAGGCTCGCTCCTCACCATGACGGGGTTTGGTTTTCGTCATCCTGAGGAGCGGACCCTCAGGTCCGCGTCTCGAAGGACGCAAACCTGTTCCCCCCCTCCGCTTCCGCGTATCCTGCGCCGGCAACCTTCGTGAGGACCCCCATGGCCGGCCTGAAAGACAAACGCGGATTCATCGATCGCGACCGGCTGGACCTCTCGGAGCGGCAGTCCGTCGAGTACTGGATGAAGCGCTGGGGCGTGACGAAGGAGCAGCTGATCGCCGCCCACCGCGCCGCCGGCCGCATGACCAAGGACATCGCCGCACACCTGGGCAAGAAGAGGTAGCCCGGTGCGGCTGGCTTTCGCGGCCCTGGCGGTCGCCGTCCTCGCCGGGCCCGTCGCGGCCCAAAGCGAGCCCGCCGCCCCGGCCATGCCGCAGGGCGCGGCCCTGACCGAGGCGATCCGGGCGAGGGACGCCGAGTTCTTCGCGGTTTTCTTCACGGGCTGCGATCCGGCGAAGGTCGAGGCCATGCTGACGCCCGACTTCGAGATGTTCCACGACAAGGGCGGCCTGATCGCCGAAGACGCAGCGGGATTCGTCGCGGACTACGCCCGGTCCTGCGAGGAGAAGAAGGCGCCGGACGCCTGGCGTTCCCGCCGGGAACTGGTCGCCGGCAGCCTGAAGGTCGAACCGATCCCCGGTTACGGCGCGTTCGAGGAAGGCGACCACCTGTTCTACGAGCGCCGCGGCGATGGCCCGGAAAAGCTGGTCGGCAAGGCCCATTTCGTTCAGGTCTGGCGTCTGTCCCCGGACGGCTGGCGGCTGGCCCGCGTGTTCAGCTACAGCCATGAGGCGGTAAAGTAGGGCCTTCCCGCTCGGGCCGGGGCGCCGAAACCCGTGGAAAACCGCGCTTTTCCCTGCGTCCGTCCGCCGCGCGGCGGCCCGTGCGCTTGAATGCGCTGACGAAGCGGCCACATATCATTCACAAAGGCCGCCCAGTGTAGGGTGGCCTGCGCGGCGCCGAGGTTGCAGGGCCGCGCGTAGGAGAATGGTATGACCGACATCCGTACGCTTCCGGTGTTGCCGCTGCGGGACATCGTTGTGTTTCCCCATATGGTCGTTCCCCTGTTCGTGGGGCGCGACAAGTCGGTCCGCGCGCTTGAAGAAGTGATGCGTGGCGACAAGCAGATCCTCCTGGCGACCCAGAAGAATTCCGCCGACGACGATCCGGTCACTGACGACATCTACGATGTCGGCGTGGTGGCCACCGTGCTGCAGCTGCTCAAGCTGCCGGACGGCACCGTCAAGGTGCTGGTCGAGGGCAAGCACCGCGCCGCGGTGATCAAGTTTACCGACCGCGAGGACTACTACGAGGCCGAGACCGCCCTCATCGAGGAGGACGGCGGCGAGGAGCACGAGGCCGAAGCCCTGTCGCGCGCCGTGGCCGAGCAGTTCGAGAACTACGTCAAGCTCAACAAGAAGATCCCGCCCGAGGCGCTCGCGTCGATCCCGCAGATTACCGAGCCGGGCAAGCTGGCCGACAGCATCGCCGCGCACCTGTCCGTCAAGATCGGCGACAAGCAGCAGCTGCTGGAAATCTTCAACGTCGTGAAGCGTCTGGAGAAGGTTTTCTCGCTGATGGAGGGCGAGATCTCCGTCCTGCAGGTCGAGAAGAAGATCCGCTCGCGCGTGAAGCGCCAGATGGAGAAGACCCAGCGCGAATACTATCTCAACGAGCAGATGAAGGCGATCCAGCGCGAGCTGGGCGACCAGGACGACGGTCGCGACGAACTCATCGAGCTGGAAAAGCGCATCAAGAAGACGCGCCTCTCCAAGGAAGCCCGCACCAAGGCCGAAGGCGAGCTGAAGAAGCTGCGCAACATGAGCCCGATGTCGGCCGAGAGCACGGTCGTGCGCAACTACCTCGACTGGCTGCTGTCCATTCCGTGGGGCAAGGCCAAGCCGAAGAAGATCGACCTCGCCCGCGCCGAAGCGATCCTTGAAGAGGATCACTACGGCCTGGAAAAGGTGAAGGAGCGCATCCTCGAGTATCTGGCCGTGCAGGCCCGGACCAATGCGCTGAAGGGCCCGATCCTGTGCCTCGTCGGGCCTCCGGGCGTCGGCAAGACCTCGCTCGGAAAGTCGATCGCCAAGGCGACCGGCCGTGAGTTCGTGCGCCTGTCGCTCGGCGGCGTGCGCGACGAGGCCGAGATCCGCGGTCACCGCCGCACCTACATCGGCTCGATGCCCGGCAAGGTCATCCAGTCGATGAAGAAGGCCAAGGCCGTCGATCCGTTCTTCCTGCTCGACGAGATCGACAAGATGGGCAGCGACTATCGCGGCGACCCGTCCTCGGCCCTGCTGGAAGTGCTCGACCCGGCGCAGAACTCGACCTTCGCCGACCACTACCTGGAGGTCGACTACGACCTCAGCCAGACGATGTTCGTCACCACGGCCAACAGCCTGAACATGCCCCAGCCGCTGCTGGACCGCATGGAGATCATCCGCATCCCCGGCTACACCGAGGACGAGAAGCTGGAGATCGCCAAGCGCCACCTGCTGCCCAAGCTGACCAAGGACCACGGCCTGACGCCGGTGGAGTTCGTCGTTCCCGACGACACCATCCGCGACCTGATCCGCTACTACACCCGGGAAGCCGGCGTGCGGTCGCTGGAGCGGGAACTCGGCAACCTGGCGCGCAAGACCGTCCGGGACCTGGGCCGTGAGAAGGTGCTGGCCATCACCGTCGATGACGAGCGCCTGGCCAAGTACGCCGGGGTCAAGAAGTACCGCTACGGCGAGACCGACGCGGAAGATCAGGTCGG
>CANJYY010000054.1 GCA_947479185.1 Caulobacteraceae bacterium | reverse complement strand
TGGTGGTACGGCCACAACGCGGTGGGCTTCTTCCTCACCGCCGGCTTCCTCGCCATCATGTACTACTTCGTGCCCAAGCGGATCGGGCGCCCGGTCTACAGCTATCGCCTGTCGATCGTTCACTTCTGGGCCCTGATCTTCATCTACATCTGGGCCGGCCCGCACCACCTCCACTACACGGCTCTGCCGCAGTGGGCGCAGACCCTCGGCATGACCTTCTCGATCATGCTGTGGATGCCCAGCTGGGGCGGCATGATCAACGGCCTGATGACCCTCTCGGGGGCCTGGGACAAGCTGCGCACCGACCCGGTCGTGCGGATGATGGTCGTGGCCATCGCCTTCTACGGCATGTCGACCTTCGAAGGTCCGGTGATGTCGATCCGGGCGGTCAACGCCCTCAGCCACTACACCGACTGGACCATCGGTCACGTGCACTCCGGCGCGCTCGGCTGGGTCGGCTTCATCAGCTTCGGCGCCGTCTACTGCATGGTGCCCTGGCTCTGGAAGAAGGACCGGCTGTACTCGAACGCCCTCGTTGAGTGGCACTTCTGGATCGCGACCACCGGCATCGTTCTCTACATCTGCGCGATGTGGGTTTCCGGGATCATGGAAGGTCTGATGTGGCGCGAATATACGCCGCAGGGCTTCCTCGCCTGGAGCTTCATCGAGACGGTCTCGGCAAAGCATGTCGAGAACATCATCCGGACCCTTGGCGGCCTGATGTTCCTCTCGGGCACGCTGATCATGATCTACAATCTGTGGCGCACGGTCCGGCTGCCGTCCGCCGAAACCAGCGACGCGCTCTCCGCGCCGCTCCCGGCAGCCGCCTGAGGATCGCGCCATGAACCTGTGGAAACATCACGGAAAACTGGAGCGGCACTCGCTGCTCCTGGTCATCGGCATCGTCATCGTGGTCTCGATCGGCGGCCTGGTTGAAATCGCCCCGCTCTTCTGGATCAAGAACACGATCGAGAAGGTTGACGGGATCCGTCCCTACACTCCGCTCGAACTGGCGGGCCGGGACATCTACATCCGCGAGGGCTGCTATACCTGCCACTCGCAGATGATCCGCCCCCTGCGGGACGAGGTTGAACGCTACGGCCACTACAGCCTCGCCGCGGAGAGCATGTACGACCACCCGTTCCAGTGGGGCTCCAAGCGCACCGGGCCTGACCTGGCTCGCGTGGGCGGCAAGTACTCCGACGCCTGGCACCGCGATCACCTGATCAATCCGCGGTCGGTGGTGCCCGAGTCGGTGATGCCCCCCTACGCCTTCCTGGCGACGAAGGACCTGCGGACGCAGGACCTTCAGGCCAGGGTCCAGGCGATGACGGCTGTGGGCGTGCCCTACACCCAGGACCAGATCGATCACACGATGACCGATCTCCAGGCCCAGGCCGATCCCTTCTCGTCGGACGGACCGGCTCTCCGCGAGCGCTACGGCGCCAAGGTGGTCAGCCGCGACTTCGACGGGGATCCCGAGCGCCTCACCGAGCTCGACGCCCTGGTCGCCTACCTGCAGATGCTCGGCACGATGGTCGACTTCAGCACCTATCAGGCCGACGCGCCTGCCAACCAACGCTAGGGAGCGCGCACGATGACCTACGAAATCGCCGCCCGCTTCGCCCAACAGGGAGGGCTCATCTACTTTGGGCTGATCTTCCTGGCCGGCTGCGCCTACGCCTTCTGGCCCAAGAACCGGGATGCCTTCGTCCGCGCCGCAAACCTGCCTCTCGAGGAGGATGACCAATGACGGACCACGTCCCCGAAAAAGACGCCCACAGCGGAGTCGACACCACCGGTCACGAGTGGGACGGCATCCGGGAGCTCGACAATCCTCTGCCCCGCTGGTGGCTGTGGGTGTTCTACGCCTGCATCGCCTTCTCGATCGGCTACTGGGTGCTGATGCCGGCCTGGCCGGGTCTGAACAACTACAGCCATGGCCTCCTTGGCCAGTCTGACCGTGCCCAGGTCGACCAGGCCATCAAGGACCTGGCCGCCGTTCGCGGCGCCGGCGCCGCGAAGCTGAAGACGGCCACCCTGGCCCAGATCGCAAGCGATCCGCAGCTGCAGGCCTCCGCCCTGCAGGTCGGCGGTTCGATCTTCGGCGACAACTGCGCCACCTGCCACGGCGCGGGCGGCGGCGGCGGCAAGGGCTATCCCAACCTGCGCGACGACGTGTGGCTGTGGGGCGGTACGCTGGAGGATATCCAGCAGACCCTGACCTACGGCATCCGCTCGGGCGACGACCAGGCGCGCATCTCGCAGATGCCCGCCTTCGGCAAGGACGGTCTTCTGCAGGCCCCGCAGATCGCGGACCTGACGGAGTACGTCGTCTCGAAGTCCGGTCGCCAGGCCAGTCCCGCCGCCGTGGCGCGCGCCACGCCGGTCTTCGCCGAGCAATGCGCCAGCTGTCACGGCGTCGAGGGCAAGGGCGCCCAGGCCTTGGGCGCCCCCGATCTTACCGACGGTGACTGGCTCTACGGATCGGATCGCGCCTCGATCAACGGGCAGATCCAGAACGGTCGCGGCGGTGTGATGCCGGCCTGGGGGCAGCGTTTCAGCCCCGAGACCATCAAGGCCATCGCCGTCTACATCCACGCCAACTCGGGTCAGTAGTGCAGTCATGACCGTTGTAATTGACCGGACCACGCCCCCCAGCGCGGCCAAAAGCCCGGGTCCGGTCAGTGCCGCCGCTCTGGCCCGTCGCAAGGCGGGTCAGGGCGGCGGTCTCTATCAGAAGCGTCCCCCGATCTATCCCAAGCTGGTCCACGGCAAGTGGCGGACCATCAAGTGGGCGATGCTGATCGCCACCCTGGCGGTCTACTACGTCGTCCCCTGGATCCGCTGGACCCGCCCGGGCGAGCTGCCCGATCAGGCCGTGCTGGTCGATTTCACCGGCCGCCGGTTCTATTTCTTCTTCATCCAGCTGTGGCCCCAGGAGGTCTATTTCATCACCGGTCTGCTGGTGATGGGAGCCCTTGCGCTGTTCCTGGTGACGGCCCTGTTTGGCCGCCTGTGGTGCGGCTACACCTGCCCGCAGACGGTCTGGACCGACCTGTTCATCGCCGTCGAGCGGCTGTTCGAGGGCGACCGCAACGCGCGGATGAAGCTCGACGCCTCGCCGATGTCGTTCAACAAGCTCTGGCGCAAGACCGGCAAGCACGCCGCCTGGCTCGGCATCGCCTTCGCCACCGGCGGCGCGTGGATCTTCTACTTCCACGATGCGCCGACGCTGATCCGCACCTTCTGGCTCGGCCAGGCGCCGCTGACGGCCTACATCTCCTGCGGCTTGCTGACGGCGACCACCTACACGCTGGCCGGCATGATGCGCGAGCAGGTCTGCACCTACATGTGCCCCTGGCCGCGCATCCAGGGCGCCATGCTCGACGAGCATTCGCTGCAGGTCACCTACCTCGCTGACCGCGGCGAACCGCGTGGTCCGCACAAGAAGAACGAATCCTGGGAAGGTCGCGGCGACTGCGTCGACTGCAACCAGTGTGTCGTGGTCTGTCCGATGGGCATCGACATCCGCGACGGCGCGCAACTCGAGTGCATCAACTGCGGCCTGTGCGTCGACGCCTGCGACGAGATCATGGTCAAGATGGGCCGGCCCAAGGGGCTGATCGCCTATGACACCGACCACGCCGTGATCAGCCGCGTCGAGCAGAAGAAGGTCATCTACAAGCCGATCCGCGCCCGCACGATCTACTACGCCGGGGCGCTCAGCCTGGTCAGCGCGATCATGCTGTGGGGCTTCCTGCAGCGCTCGCCGGTTGATCTGCATGTGCTGCGCGACCGCAATCCGACCTTCATCCAGCTCCGCGACGGTTCGATCCGCAACGCCTACACGCTGAAGATCACCAACCGCGGCTTCGAGGCGGAAACCTACAAGGTGACCTTCAAGGGCATCTCGCCGGTGACCCTCAAGACCCCCGGGGAATCGGTCTCGTCCAACACCCTGACCGTGGTGGTCCAGCCCGATCAGGTCCGCGCGATGCGGGTGTTCGTCAATGCACCGGCAGACGCCCTGACGGCGCCCAGCCTGCCGGTGACTTTTTCGATTAGATCAAAGTCGGTCTCCGCTGACACGCGTACGGTGTTCCTCTCAGGAGAGGCGAACGCACGATGACCGATCTGACCGCGACCCCTAGGTTCACCATCAAGGGCTGGCACGTCCTGGCGGGCTTCATTGCCTTCTTCGGCATCATCATCGCCGTCGACGTCACCTTCGCCATGGCCGCCTACAAGACCTTCTCGGGCGAGGCGATCCACGATCCGTACGAAGCCGGCATCCTATACAACAACACGCTGGCGCAACGCCGCCGCGAGGCGGCGCTGGGCTGGCAGGCCACGATTGAAGAAGAACAGGACGTCGTCGTCGTCCGCGTCGCCGACAAGGCCGGCAAGACCATCGAGGGCCTGACCGTCACCGGCGTTCTGGTGCGGCCGGCGACGGTCAAGGGCCAGCGCGCGCTGACGTTCGCGCCGGACGGCAAGGGCGGCTATCGCGCCGACACCTCCGCGCTCGACGGCGCGTGGGACCTGCATATCGTCGCGCGGGACCCCCGCGGCGCGGTGTTCGAGGCCGATCGCCGGATGGTGCGGCCGTGACAATCGCCCTGGCTCCGCGTGATCTGTCGGCCTTCGTAACCCAGGACGCCGCCGATCACGGGCGGGTCGAACTGCTGGTCACGGGCGCACGCTGCGCCGCCTGCATGGCGAAGATCGAACGGGTGGCCGCCGCCGCGCCGGGCGTCTCGGCCGCCCGCTTCAACCTGACCACCGGCAAGCTGGCCGTCAGCTTCCTCGGCCGCACCGGTGATCCCGGCCTGATCATCGACGCGCTGGAGAAGGAAGGCTATCCGGCCACGCCCTTCGACCCCGGCAAGGCCGAAGCCGCGCACGAGAAGGAGGGCCGCATGCTGGCCCTCGCGCTCGGCGTCGCCGGCTTCGGCGCCGGTAACGCCATGATGTTCACCGTGCCGGTCTGGGCCGGCCTGTTCGGCCAGGAGTTCGATCCGGCGACGCGTCAGGTGATGTACTGGTTCGCGGCGATGGTCGCGACGCCCTGCGCGCTGTTCGCCGGGCTGCCGTTCTTCCGCTCGGCCTGGGCCTCGCTGCGCAAGGGCAAGGCCAACATGGACGTGCCGATCTCGATCGGCGTCATCCTGACGCTCATCGTCAGCTTCTCCGAGACGATCCAGAACGGCCCTCATGCCTATTTCGACGCGGCCGTCACCCTGCTGTTCCTGCTGCTGATCGGCCGCTACCTCGATCACAAGCTGCGGGCGAGGGCGCGCAGCGCCGCGCGGGACCTGCTGGCGCTGCAGGCGCCCGTCGCGACCCGCATCGACGACCTGGGTGTCGAGCGGCTGATCCCGGTCGGCGAGGTCGAGGTCGGCGATTCGCTGGTCGTCGTCCCCGGCGACCGCATTCCGGTCAACGCCATCATCGAGGCCGGCGGGTCCGATCTCGACAACGCCCTGATCACCGGCGAAACGGCCAGCCTGGTCGTGGGCCCGGGCGCTGTGGTCAACGCCGGCGCCCTGAACCTGTCGGGCCGGCTGGTGCTGCGCGTGCTGGCCCGGTCCGAGGATTCGGCCATCGCCGCCATCGCGCGACTGATGGAAGCCGGCGCCCAGAGCCGGTCCAATTACGTCCAGCTCGCTGACAAGGCCGCCGCCCTCTATGTGCCGGTGGTCCACACGCTGGCCGCCCTGACCTTCGCCGGCGGCTGGGCGCTCGGCCTTGGCCCGCGGGAGGCCCTGCTGCGCGCCGCGGCGGTGCTGATCGTCACCTGTCCCTGCGCGCTCGGTCTGGCCGTGCCCGCCGTGCAGATCGTCGCGTCGGGTCGGCTGTTCCGCAAGGGCGTGCTGGTCAAGACCGGCGCCGCGCTGGAACGCCTGGCCGAGATCGACCACGTGGTGTTCGACAAGACCGGCGTGCTGACCGAAGGCCGCCCGATGCTGCTGGACGCGCCGCCGCAGGTGCTGGCCATGGCCGCGCCGCTGGCCCGCGCCTCGCGCCATCCGCTGGCCCGGGCCCTGGCCGAGGCCGCCGGCTGCGGCGATGTCGCCACCGAGGTCAACGAAGTCGCCGGCATGGGCGTCGAGGGGCTGATCGACGGCCGCAGCGCCCGCCTGGGACGCGCCGCCTTCCTCGGCGTCGAGGCCCGTCACGCCGACGAGACCGAGCTGTGGTTCGGCTTCGACGGCGAGACGCGCGTCCGCTTCACCTTCGAGGACCGCCTGCGGTCCGACGCCGCCGACACGGTGGCCCAGCTCAAGGCCATGGGCCTGACGGTCGAGGTGCTGTCCGGCGATGTCGCCGGTCCGGTGCTGCGCGCCGCCAACGAGGCGGGCATCGACCGCTGGAGCGCCGGCCTGACCCCGTTCGACAAGGTCGCCGTGCTGGATCGTCTGAAGCAGGAGG
Source organism: Caulobacteraceae bacterium (assembly GCA_947479185.1). Classification (GTDB taxonomy): domain Bacteria; phylum Pseudomonadota; class Alphaproteobacteria; order Caulobacterales; family Caulobacteraceae; genus Caulobacter. The sequence continues at coordinate 4,869 of CANJYY010000054.1, read as the reverse complement.
GCCGCAAGGTCCTGATGGTCGGCGACGGCCTCAACGACGCCGCGGCCATTGCGCGCGCCCACGCCTCGATGGCCCCCGGCTCGGCGGTCGACGCCAGCCAGAACGCCGCCGACCTGGTCTTCTCCGGCAAGCTGCTCGACGCTGTGCCGTTCAGCGTGCGGGTGGCCCGCGCGGCCCGCCGGCGGGCGATGGAGAACTTCGCCTTCTCCGCCCTCTACAACGTTGTCGCCGCGCCGGCGGCGATGTTCGGCTTCGTCAATCCGTTCGTCGCGGCCGTGGCCATGTCCGGTTCGTCGCTGGTCGTGACGCTGAACGCCCTGCGCATGAACCTGACCGGAGGCCGCCGATGACCATCCTCATGCTGCTGGCGCCGTTCTCGCTGCTGCTGGCCCTCACCGGTTTGGCCGCCTTCTGGTGGACCATCCGCGCCGGACAGTACGAGGATCCAAAGGGCGACGCCGCGCGCATTCTCGACGATCATCTCGCCGACGGACCTGATTCCGGAATTTGATGCAGATCAGGGTGCGATTCTCGCTCCGCTGCACATTGGCGCCACTCCAAACCGGATGCCGCAATGTCCCTGGCCGACCCGATCAGCACCTTCGCCGACCCGCGCCAGCAGCTGCTTGAGCGCTACGACGGCAACGTGCCGCGCTACACGAGCTACCCGACCGCCGTCGAGTTTTCGAACGCGGTCGATGAGGATTCCGTCGCCGGCTGGCTGGGCGAGGTGTCCCTCGAAGAGCGGCTGTCGGTCTATGTCCACATCCCGTTCTGCAAGCGGCTGTGCTGGTATTGCGGCTGCAATACCCGGGCGGTGCGCAACCGCAGCCTGATCAGCGACTACATCGCCTTCGTCGGCGACGAGCTGGCCCTGCTCGAAAGGGCCCTGCCGGGTCGCCCGCATGTCGGCGCGATCCACCTGGGCGGCGGCACGCCCAACATGCTGTCGCGCGAGGATCTGGGCAGCCTGTTCCGCGCCCTGCGCCATGTCTTCAAGGTCTCCCCTGGCGCAGAGATCGCCGCCGAGCTGGACCCGGCCGTGCTCACCGAGGCCTGGGTCAAGGCCGCCGCCTTCCACGGCCTGACCCGCGCCAGCATCGGCGTCCAGGACCTGTCGCCGCACGTGCAACAGGCGGTCAACCGGATCGAGTCCTTCGAAGTCGTCCAGCGCGCTGTCGGCTGGCTGCGCGACGCGGGCATCGCCTCGATCAATCTCGACCTGATGTATGGCCTGCCCCGTCAGCGCACCGAGGACGTCATGCGGACCCTGGACACGATCCTGACGCTCCGTCCCGAGCGCCTGGCTCTGTTCGGCTATGCCCACGTGCCCTGGGTCAAGTCGCACCAGAAGCTCATCGACCAGGACGACCTGCCCGGCGCCGCCGAACGCCTGGAGCAGAGTGAGGCCGCGGCTTCACTGCTGGAGGCCGAGGGCTACGTCCGCATCGGCCTCGACCATTTCGCGCTGCCGGACGACCCGCTGGCGGTGGCCATGCAGCAGAAGCGCCTGCGCCGGAATTTCCAGGGCTATACAGCCGATCCGCACATGACGCTGATCGGCGTCGGCGCCTCCTCGATCAGCAGCCTGCCGCAGGGCTACTACCAGAACGACCCGACCGAACTGGGCTGGCGTCGCCGCGTCCAGGAAGGCCGCCTGCCGGTCGTGCGCGGCGTGACCCTGACCGACGAGGACCGCTTCCGCGGCGCCATCATCGAAACGCTGATGTGCCGTCGCGAGGTCGATCTCGACGTCGTCTGCGCCGAGTACGGCCGTTCCCCCGCGGAGCTGGGCCCGGAGCTGGAGGTGCTGGCGGGAATGCAGGCCGACGGTCTGGTGGGCCTCTCGGGCGACACAGTCGCGCTGACCCCGCTCGGCCAGCCCTGGCTGCGCTCGGTGGCGCGCGTGTTCGACCTGCGCAGCGGGGCCCAGTCGCGGTTTTCCCGGGTCCTCTGACGATCCGTTGCTGCGACCCGGTCGCGACTGACGTCGGGTCATACTTTCCGCGCACGTAAGACACGTCCATGATCCCTCCCAACAAGGGGCGCCCGGCTGCTCGGCCCAGGGACGGCCCCGACGGGAGATGGACATGCACGACCTGGTCATCCGCAACGGGCGGGTCATCGACGGCGCCGAAACGCCGGCCTTCGTCGCCGACATCGCCATCGACGGCGGCCGGATCACCGCCGTCGGCGTGGTGCCCGGCAAGGGCCGCCGCGAGATCGACGCCTCGGGCAGGATCGTTACGCCGGGCTGGGTCGACATCCACACCCACTACGACGGCCAAGTGACCTGGGACCCCTACCTCTCGCCGTCCAGCTGGCATGGCGTGACCACGGCGGTGATGGGCAACTGCGGCGTCGGCTTCGCCCCGGTGAAGCGCGATCGCCATGAGTGGCTTATCGAGCTGATGGAGGGAGTCGAGGACATCCCGGGCTCGGCGCTGGCCGAGGGCATCAACTGGACCTGGGAGACCTTCCCCGAATACCTCGACAGCCTGGACGCCCAGGCGCGCGTGCTCGACGTCGCCACCCAGGTGCCCCACAGCGCAGTGCGGGCCTATGTCATGGGCGATCGCGGCGCCCGCAACGAGGACGCCACGCCGGACGACATCGCCCAGATGTCCGCCATCGTCGCCGAGGGCATGGCTGCCGGGGCCCTGGGCTTCTCGACCTCGCGCACCGTGGTTCACACGACGAAGGACGGCACGGTGATGCCTGGCACGACGGCGGCGGCGGACGAGCTGCTGGCCATCGGCAAGGCCATGGCCGCTGTCGCGCCGGGCGTGTTCGAGATGTCTTCCGACATGAACCCCGCCGACCGGGAGTTCGAGTGGATGCGGGCCATGTCGATCGATACCGGCGTAACGGTGACCTACAGCCTGCTGCAGTCGCCGCTGCAGCCGGGCAACTGGATCAAGCTGCTCGAGCTGACGCGTCAGGCCCGGGCCCAGGGCGCCAGCATCGCCGCCCAGATCGCCTGCCGCCCCACGGGCCTCGTGCTCGGCTGGCAAAGCACCATCCACCCCTTCGTCGGTCGCCAGACCTATCGCGACATCGCCGCCCTGCCGTTCGAGGAACGGCTTGAAAAGCTGAAGGACCCGGCCGTCCGCGCGGCCATCCTGGCCGATCCGAGCAAGAAGATGGGCCCGCTCGGCGCCATCATGACCCAGGGCTTCGACCGCATGTTCCGGCTGCAGCAGCCGGACGGCAGTCTCGACTACGAACCCCGCGCCGAGGACTCGATCAAGGCGCTCGCCGAGGCCAGCGGCCAGGCGCCGGACGCCGTGGTCTATGACATGCTCATGGAGAACGACGGCCGCGGCTACATCTACCTGCCGCTGTTGAACTACACCGAGTTCAGCTTCGACCACATCGAAGCGATGATGCACGATCCCAACACAGTGCTCAGCCTGTCGGACGGCGGGGCCCACTGCGGCGTGATCTGCGACGCCAGCTTCCCGACCTACATGCTGACCCACTGGGTGCGCGACCGTAAGCGGGGCCCGACCCTGCCGCTGGAGAAGGTGGTGTCGATGCAGACGCGCGACACCGCCCGGCTGTACGGCCTCAACGACCGCGGCGTGCTGGCCGTCGGCATGAAGGGCGACCTCAACGTCATCGACTTCGAGCGGCTGGCGATCCAGGCCCCGGAGATGGTCTTCGACCTGCCCGCCGACGGCCGCCGGATGATCCAGCGCGCTGAAGGTTACGTCGCGACCATCGTCAGCGGCGTGGTCACCTGGGAGAACGGCGAGGCCACCGGCGCGATGCCCGGCAAGCTGATCCGCGGCCGGCAGGAGCCGGCCCTCGCCATGGCCGCCGAATAATCACGATCCTCCTCCCTCAACCGAACACATCGAGAAGACACCCCATGAAGGTCGCCGCCGTCAAAGCCCCGGGCGGGCTGCAGAACATCGTCATCGAAGAGCGTGACCGGCCGACGCCGGGACCAGGCCAGATCCTCGTCCGGGTCCGCGCCAGTTCGCTGAACTTCCATGACTTCGCCGTCGTCGCCGGCATGATCCGCGTGCCGGACGGCCGCATCCCGATGTCCGACGGCGCGGGCGAGGTCGTCGAACTCGGCGCCGGCTCCTCGCTGTTCAAGGTCGGCGACCAGGTGCTGTCGACCTTCTTCCCCAACTGGTCCGGCGGCGGCCCGACCCTGCCGCGCCTGCTCGGCGTGCCGGGCGACAGCGCCGAGGGCTTCGCGGCCGAGTATGTGGCCATGCCGGAAACAGCCTTCACCCGCATCCCCAAGGGCTGGACCCCGGCCCAGGCGGCGACGCTGCCCTGCGCGGCCCTGACCGCCTGGCGCGCGCTGGTGGTCGAGGCCGGCATCAAGCCGGGCGACATCGTCCTGACCCAGGGCACCGGCGGCGTGTCGATCTTCGCCCTGCAGCTGGCCAAGGCGGCCGGCGCCACGGTCATCTCCACCTCGTCCTCGCCGGAGAAGCTGGCCAAGCTGAAGGCCCTCGGGGCCGACCACCTGATCAACTACAAGGAAGAGGCAAACTGGGGCGCGAAGGCCATGGAGCTGACCGGAGGCCGTGGCGTCGACGCGGTGGTCGAGATCGGCGGCCCGGGCACCATGGGCCAGTCGATCCAGGCCTGCCGCATCGGCGGCCACATCTCGCTGATCGGCGTGCTGACCGGCGTCTCGGGCGACATCCCGACGGCCTTGGCCATGTCCAAGAACGTCTGCATCCAGGGCATCACGGTCGGCTCGCGCCAGGACCAGGAAGAGATGATCGCGGCCATCGAGGCCAACGGAATCGTGCCGGTGATCGACTCGACCTTCCCGCTGGACCAGATCTCGGCGGCCTTCGCCCACCAGATGTCGCAGAAGCACTTCGGCAAGATCTGCCT
>CANJYY010000053.1 GCA_947479185.1 Caulobacteraceae bacterium | reverse complement strand
TGCGCGACTTCGCCGCCACCGACGGGGCGCTCGGCTACTTCCAGCACAGCTTCCAGGCCTACGGCCGCGAGGGCCAGCCCTGTCTCAGGCCCGGCTGCGGCGGCACGATTGAGCGCATCGTCCAGGGCGGCCGGTCGACATTCTGGTGCGCGACCTGTCAGCGGTAGTGACCGAAACCCGGAAGGCAAAAAGCGTCCTGATGTCTTGATGAGCATTTTGGCTCCGGCGGGACCCTGCTCAAGGACCGCTTCGCGGCCGCGTAGCGGCGGGCCTGCAAGGCCCGTCCTTGACCAGGGACCCGTCCTGAGCGGACCATTCCATCAAGGCCTTCAGGGCGCATCAGCATCACGTTTGGACAGCCAAGCCGCCATGACGACCCGCCCGTTCGCCGCCCTTGCCGCTCTGATCGCGCTCCTCTTCGCCGCCCCCGCCGCCGCAGAGCCGCCGGTGTGGATCGTGAAGGACGCCGACTCGACCATCGTCCTGTTCGGCGCGGTCCATGTTCTGCCGAAAGACCTCGCCTGGCGGCCGAAGGCGCTCGACGCAGCCCTGGCGACGGCCGACGACCTGTGGTTCGAGACCCCGGTCGATGCCGACAGCCAGGCCGAGGCCTCCCGCGCCGCCCAGGCCAACGGCTATTTGCCCGAGGGCCAGACGCTGGATGGCTTGCTGACGCCGGTTGGCCGCGACAGGCTGACCCGCGTCAGCGCGAAGCTGGGCCTGGCCCCCGGCGCGCTGAACCGCGTGCGGCCCTGGCTGGCCGATGTGACGCTGGGCGTCGTGGCCCTCAACCAGCAGGGCGCGTCCGTCGACAGCGGCGTCGAGCGCACCCTGTCGGCCGCGGCCGCGCCAACCGCCGCCCGCAAGGCCTTCGAGACCTCGACGCAGCAGATCGCCTTCTTCGCCGACGCCCCTCTGGCCGATCAGCTGGCCTCGCTGGAGGACACCCTCAAGCAGATCGACGAGGATCCGGGCTTCTACGACCGGCTGATCGCCGCCTGGGCGCGCGGCGATATCCGCGCGCTGGAAGACATGGGCCTGACGCCGATGAAGCAGGTCTCGCTGTTCCTCTATGACCAGCTGATCGTGCAGCGGAACCGCCGCTGGGCCGAGACCATCGCCACGCGTATGGCCGGCTCCGGCCAGACGGTCATCGTCGTCGGTGTCGGCCATCTGATCGGCCCCGACAGCGTGCCGGCCCTGCTGCGGGCGCGCGGCTTCACCATCGAGGGGCCCTGAACAAGCCGCTTGAGCCGACGCGGAGGCGGAGGCACAACCGGCCCATGACCTATCAGACCCTGATCCTCGAAACCCCGTCCGACGGCGTGACTCTCATCCGGCTGAACCGCCCGGAGGCGCTCAACGCCCTCAACAGCCAGCTGCTCGACGACCTGGGCCAGGCGCTCGACGCCGCCGGCGCCGACACGGCCGTGCGCTGTGTGGTGCTGACCGGCTCGGACCGCGCCTTCGCGGCCGGCGCCGACATCAAGGAGATGTCGGACAAGTCCTACGCCCAGATGATGACGCTCGACTTCTTCACCGCCGCGGCGCGAAAGATCGAGCAGTTCCGCAAGCCGATCATCGCCGCGGTCAGCGGCTACGCCCTCGGCGGTGGCTGCGAGCTGGCGATGATGTGCGACTTCATCATCGCCTCGGAAACGGCGAAGTTCGGCCAGCCGGAGATCAATCTGGGCGTCTCGCCGGGCATCGGCGGCACCCAGCGCCTGACCCGCTTCATCGGCAAGGCCAAGGCCATGGACATGATCCTGACGGCCCGGATGATGGACGCGGCCGAGGCGGAGCGCTCGGGCCTGGTCTCGCGGGTCGTCCCCGTCGACAAGCTGCTCGAGACGGCCCTTGAGGCGGCCGCGAAGATCGCCGGCCATTCGCCGCTGGCGGTGATGATGAACAAGGAGCTGGTCGAGGCGGCCTATGAGACCACCCTGACCACGGGCGTGGCCCTGGAGCGCCGGCTGTTTCACTCCCTGTTTGCCTTTGAGGATCAAAAGGAAGGCATGGCGGCCTTCGTCGAGAAGCGAAAGCCGACCTTCACCGGCACATAACTTCGAGACCACATGCTGCGGATAGCGATCGGACTGTTCCTCTCCCTGATCGCGACGCAGGCCCTGGCCGATCCCTGCCAAGCCATCCCCGACAAGGGTCCGCGCCCCGCCTGGGCGAAGGCCGGCTTCGTGGTGACCGGCACGGCCCGCTACATCATCGACGGCGACGGCCTGTGCATCGGCTCCAGCGGCGACCCCGAGCGCTGGGTCGAGATCCGCCTCGCCGACTACTACGCGCCGGAACTGCGCGAGCCGGGCGGGGCGGCGGCCAGGGCGGCCCTGACCCGTCTGACGGGCCTGAAGACCGTCATCTGCACCGCGGTGACCGGCGATGGCGGCCGGGCCGTCAGCTATGACCGGCTGATCGCCGTCTGCCGCGTCGGCGGCGTCAGTCTCGCCGACCTGATGCATCGCGCCGGCCAGCCGGACGGCGGGCGCGGCCTCAAGGGACGCTAGGCGCGGCCCGCCAGCAGCGGCGCCGCGTCGGCGCTGGCCAGCCACTTCGCCAGCTTCAGCGCCCGCCACTGGTCGGGACCCGAACCGCGCGTGACGAGGATCTGCATCGTCTCGCCGTCGATCCGCGCCGGCCAGCGGTGTTCGAGCCGCACAAAGCCCAGCCGCTGCAGACGATTGGCGACCAGCCCCTGACCGGTGACGACGATGGCGTTGTCCGCCCGCTCCGCCCGGTCGAGCAGCTCGGCGGCGCGCGCCTCGGTCAGCACAGGCGCTACGGCCGTCGGCGCCCTGGCCAGCGCCCGCTCAAGGGCCTGGCCGAGGCCGGGATCGCACAGCACGGTCTGGCGGGGCGGCTCGCCGCCGCAGCCCGCGAGCGCCAGGGTCGAGAGGATAAAAAGGCGACGGTTCATGCAAAGACTCTACATCGCCGTCGCGGAACCGCCAGAGTCGCATTGACCGGCCCGGGGCCTTCCTGTATTTGCCCGCCCTTCGATTTATCCGGCGTGCGCGGCCTTTCGCGAGCGCCTCGTCCGTTCTGAGGTTCTACAAGCCCATGGCCAATAATCCCGGCGCCAAGAAGGCGATCCGCAAGATCGAGCGCCGCACGGAAGTGAACAAGGCCCGCCGCTCGCGCGTCCGCACTTTCCTGCGCAAGTTCGATGAAGCCCTGGCCGCCGGCGACGCCGCCGCCGCCAAGGCCGCCTTCATCATCGCGCAGTCCGAACTGATGCGCGCCGTGTCCAAGGGCGTGGTTCACAAGAACACCGGCTCGCGCAAGGTTTCGCGCCTGAACGCCCAGCTGAAGAAGCTGTCGACCGCCGCCTGATTTCGGGGCTTCCCGAGACCGGCCGGACGTCACCGTTCGCCCTAAAAATACGCAGTTGAACAACCGGCAGGCGCCCCTCGCGCCGGCCGGTTTTTCACGTGCGCAATTCGCGCATGCGGCGAATGTCCACAGGCCCCAAAACGAGTGTTAACGGATTCCCTTGCCGGGCGAGGGGGCCTCGTGAGTCAACAGAAATATCCGCGTCCGGACTCAAATTTCAGGTTTGACCCACCGTTTTTGGGGCCGCTAGTGTGAAGTTCTCGACGCTTGGTCCTCTTCCTTTTTTGGGTATGAGATTGGCGGCGGCGGGCGCAGTGCGTCCGCCGGCTAAGAGACTGACTGCGTTGAGTATTCTGACTTCTCCACCGTGGGGGCGGAGGGGTGTCGCGGGTTCGGAAGCGAAACGGAACGGGTGGGGCTGATGACTTTTTTGGGCGGGCAAACGATGCCGTCGCTGACTCCTGCTGGCGCGATCTGGACGAAGGCCTGCCTGGCCCTGCGTCGGGAGCTCGGCGAGGCCGCGTTCGGCTCGTGGCTGGCCCAGGCCGCCCTGCGTGAAGTCGCCGACGGCCGCATCGTGCTCGTCACCCCGACGGGCGTGGCCCGCGACTGGATCCGCCGCAACGCCTGGCGGCGGATCGGCGAACTGTGGGCCGAGCATGACCCTGCCGGCCGCAGCCTGGACCTGAAGTCGCGCATGGAATTCGAAGCCGACACCGGCGGCCTGAACATCATCGCCGAGGCCATCGAGGTCATGGACCCGGTGGCCACCGACGCCCCGACCATCGCCCCGACGCCGGGGACCCGGCCGACGCGGGTCTCGGGCCTGCAGGACCGCTTCACCTTCGACAGCTTCGTGCCGGGTCCGGCCAACGAATTCGCCCATGCCGTGGCGCGCCGCGTCGCCTCCTGGGCCGACGGCCACTTCAATCCGGTGGTCATCCACAGCGGCTACGGCTTCGGCAAGACCCACCTGCTCAACGCCATGGCCTGGGAGGCCATGCGCGCCGCCCCGGAAAAGCGCGTCGTCTATCTGAGCGCCGAGCGCTTTCTGTCGACCTTCGTGCGCTCGGTGATGGATCGCTCGACCGCCCTGTTCAAGGAAGAGCTGCGCGCGGCCGACCTGCTGCTGATCGACGATGTGCATTTCGTCGCCGGCAAGCAGTCGACCCAGGAAGAGCTGTTCCACACCCTGACCGCCCTGATGGAAGACGGCCGCCGGGTGGTCTTCTCGGCCGACCGGCCGCCGGCCCAGATCACCGAGATGGACGCGCGCCTGCGCAGCCACCTGTCGGCGGGCCTGGTCTGCGGCATCGAGCCGGCCGACGGCGCGCTGCGCATGGGCATCCTCGAACGCAAGCTGACCTCGCTGGGACGCCAGGGCGGCTTCAACGCCCAGGCCAAGCCCGAGGTGATGCAGTTCCTCGCCGACCGCTTCACCGACAGCGTGCGCGAGCTGGAAGGCGCCCTGAACACCCTGGTGGCCCGCATGGGCGCCCAGGTCGGCGGCCTGTCGCTGGACGAGGCCCAGGCCATCCTGCGGCCGCACCTGCGCGGCGCCGAAAAGCGCATCACCATCGACGACATCCAGAAGGCCACGTCCGAGCATTTCGGCCTGCGCCAGGCGGACCTCGTCTCCGAGCGCCGCAACCGCTCGATCGCCCGTCCGCGTCAGGCGGCCATGTGGCTGGCCAAGCAGCTGACCACCCGTTCGCTGCCGGACATCGGCCGGCGCTTCGGCGGCCGCGACCACACCACGGTGCTGCACGCCGTTCGCCGCATCGAGGCCCTGAAGGCCGACGATCCCCAGCTGTCCCGCGACCTGGAAGCCCTGACGCGCAAGCTGCGGGGGTAGGTGCGGGGTTCGAGCCCCGGACTTGATCCGGGGGATCCCGAGGGATCGCTCCTCACCCTGACGACCATTTCTGCAGTCCACTCCTCTCCGTCATCCTGAGGAGCGGACCATCAGGTCCGCGTCTCGAAGGACGCAGGAGGGGCGCCGCAGTCCCTTAAGGCTTCACGCCGTTCTCATGGAAGAAGTCGATCATCCGCCGCCAGCCGTCCTGGGCGGCCCTGGCGTCGTAACTGGCGCGATAGTCGGCGTGGAAGCCGTGCTGCGCGTCCGGGTAGACGATCAGGTCGCAGCCCGTCTTGCCGAACTCCTTCAGCTTGGCCCGCATCGCCTCGACATCGGCGACCGGGATGCCCTGGTCCTTGCCGCCGTAGAGCCCCAGCACCGGCGCCTTGAGGAAACCGGCCAGTTCCAGCGGCCATTCCCGTTCCGGCTCGGCGAGGAACTGCCCGGCCGCCGGTCGCGACAGCCGGCCGTACCAAGCCACGCCGCAGCGGAAGTCGCGCAACCGCTCGCAGGCCAGCCAGACCTGGGCCCCGCCCCAGCAGTAGCCGGTGATGGCCATCTTCTTCTTGTTGACGAAGCCCTGACGCGACAGCCAGCCGCTGGTGGCCTGGATATCGTTCATCACCTCCGCGTCGGTGGCGGCGGCGACGATGGCGCGGATCAGGGTGAAGTCGACCAGCGGGGCCGGATCGCCATGTCGCGCGAACAGGTCCGGCGCGATGGCCACATAGCCCTGCCTGGCCAGCCGCCGGCAGATGTCGCGGATGTATTCGTGGATACCGAACACCTCCGACACCACCAGCACCGCCGGACGCTTCCCGCGCCCGTCGGGCCGGGCGATGTAGGCGGGAATGTCGCGGTCGCCGACGGGGATCATCACCGTCTCGGCGACCAGACCCTCGGTGTCGGTGTGGATCGGCTCGGCCCGGGCCGACACCGCGGCGGCGGCGTAGCCGGCGAAGAACAGGGCCGGCAGCGCGCGGCGCGAGAGGTCGAAGTCGCGGGGCTCCGAACCCTCGGGGCGGGTGAGCTTCAGCATGGCGGGGTTCCCTCGTATCGTTGCCCGCACCCTAGCGCCGGAACGGTGATACTGGAAAGGGTTCAGGCGGGTCGCGCCCGCCGCAGGGTCAGGTTGATCCGGCCGCCGCCAGGGACCAGCCGCGAGGACCCGGACAGGATCCGGTCGACGCCGTGAAAGGCCAGCCGCGACGCCCCGGCCAGCAGACAGACATCTCCCGAGGCAAGGCGGATGGACCGGGTCGGGGCGGTGCGCTCCAGTCCGCCGATGCGGAAGATCGCCGTATCGCCGAGCGACACTGACAGGACGGGAAAGCCGAAGTCGGCCTCGTCCTGGTCGCGGTGCAGGCCCATCTTCGCGCCTTCGCGATACAGATTGACCAGGCAGGCGTCAGCGGGGACCACGGGGTCCGCCAGGTCCGTCCACAGGTCCCGCAGGACCTGCGGCATCGGCGGCCAGGGCCGGCCGGTGCGCGGATTGATCGCCGCGTAGCGATAGCCGCCCGCGTCGGTCACCCAGCTGAGGGGCCCCATGCCGGTCATGGCCACGCTCATCGCCTTGCCGCCGGGCGTGACCTGGTGGTGGAACGGGGCCTCGGCCGCCGCCGCCCGCACGGCCTCGACCAGCGCCGCCTGGGCCGCCGCGTCCAGTCGCCCGGGCAACAGGGTGAAACCTGACAAATCCTTCATGATCGGCTCCGCACAGGGCAGTCTAACGTCGCCGCCGACCGGATTGGGAGAGCTCGCGTGCTTCATCGTATCGGAACGGCGCTCGGCGTGGCGACATCGCTGCTGTTGCTGGCGGGCTGCGGCGAGCGGGCCGAGCCGGCGCGCCACGTGCTGCCGACGGATATCACGCCCGTCCACTACGACATCACCGTCCGGCCCGACGCGGCCAGCCTGGCCTTCACCGGCTCGGTCGGGGCCGACGTCCAGGTGGTCCGGCCGACCGCGACGGTGACCGTCAACGCCGCCGACCTGACCTTCGGCGCGGTGACGCTGGACGGCGCGGCGACCTCGCCCAGGGTCGCCTATGACAGCGAGGCCCAGACCGCGACCCTGACCTTCGCCGCGCCCCTGACCGCGGGACCGCACCGGCTGGCCATCGACTACAGCGGCAAGATCAACCAGCAGGCCTTCGGCCTGTTCGCCATCGACTACGACACGGCCCAGGGCGGCAAGCGCCTGCTGGCGACCCAGTTCGAGTCCCCCGACGCCCGCCGGTTCGCGCCGATGTGGGACGAGCCGGCGCTCAAGGCGACGTTCAGGCTGACGGTCGACGCCCCGGCGGCGGATATGGTCGTGTCCAACATGCCCGTGGAGACGGCGACGCCGCTGGACGGCGGGCTGACCCGTACGACGTTCGGCGTCTCGCCGAAGATGAGCTCCTATCTGCTGTTCCTCGCCGTCGGCGATTTCGAGCGTGTCAGCCGCAAGGTCGGCGACGTCGACATCGGCGTGGTGGTCAAGCGCGGCTCGACGGGCGAGGCCGGCTTCGCCCTCGACGCGGCGCAGCAGCTGCTGCCGTATTTTGACGACTATTTCGGCACGCCCTATCCGCTGCCCAAGCTGGATCTGGTGGCCATTCCCGGCGGCGCCTCGGGCTTCTCGGCGATGGAGAACTGGGGCGCCATCCTCTACTTCGAGAAGGCCGTGCTGGTGGACGACCGCGTCTCCAGCGCCGCCGACCGGCAGAACGCCTACACCACCATCGGCCACGAGATGGCCCACCAGTGGTTCGGCGATCTGGTGACCATGGCCTGGTGGGACGACATCTGGCTGAACGAGGGCTTCGCCTCCTGGATGGAGTCCAAGGCGACGGCCCACTTCCATCCCGAGTGGTCGACGCAGCTGCAGGACATGGCCTCCCGGGACGGCGCGATGAATCTCGATGCCCGGGCCGCCACCCACCCGGTGGTCCAGCCGGTGGCCGACGCCCGCGACACGGCCTTCGACACCATCAGCTACCAGAAGGGCCAGGCGGTCATCGCCATGGTCGAAGCCTGGGTCGGCGAGGACCACTTCCGCGACGCCCTGCGCGCCTACATGAAGAAGCACGCTTACGGCAACACGGTCAGCGACGACCTGTGGGCGGCGGTGGAAGCCGCCTCGGGCCAGCCGATCCGGGCCATCGCCCGCGACTTCACGAGCCAGCCCGGCGTGCCGCTGATCAAGGTGACCAGTCTGGGTTCGGCCCGACGGATCAGCCAGCGGCGCTTCGGCGTCGATGCGCCGTCCCGCGAGCCGCTGACCTGGTCGACGCCGGTGGCGGCGACCTGGCCGGGCCTCAAGACCGACTGGCGCGGCCTGGTGTCGATGAACCATTCGGTGCGGCTCAAGGGGCCCGCCGGCGCGCCGTTGCTCGTGAATTTCGGCCAGGCCGGCTACTTCCGCACCCTCTATGACGACAAGGCGTTCGCCGCGCTGAAAGCGGACTTCGGCCGCCTGGAGCCGGTCGACCAGCTGGGCCTGCTGTATGACTACTGGGCCTTTGGCCAGGAGGGCGTCGCCCCGATCGGCCACTGGCTGGATCTGGCCGCCAGCCTGCCGGCCGGCAGCGACCCGGTGGTCTGGATGCATGTGGTCGATGTGCTGGGCCAGATCGACCGCCTGTACGATGGCGACGGCGGTCAGGCCGCCTTCCGCGCCCGCGCCCGGGGCCTGCTGGCCCCGGTCTGGACCAGCATCGGCTGGACGCCTGTCCCGAACGAGCCGGCCACGGCGGTGCTGCTGCGGGCCAAGCTCATCGAGGCGTTCGGCCGTTTCGACGACCCGGTCGTGGTCGCCGAGGCCCGCGCCCGCTTCACCCGCATGGCGACCGATCCGTCAGCCCTGCCCGCGGCCGTGCGCGAGCCGGCGCTGGTCGTCGTCGCCATGCACGCCGATGCGGCGACCTGGGAACAGATCCACCAGCTGGCGCTGACATCAACCAACGCGCTCGAGAAGCAGCAGCTGTACGGGGTGCTCGGCGAAACCCGCGACAAGGTTCTGGCCCGGCGCACGCTGGCGCTGGCCCTCGGCGCCGAGCCGCCGACCACGCTGCGCCAGACTCTGCTGCGCGGCCCGTCGGGCAACTTCCCGGCCATGACCTGGGCCTACCTCAAGACCAACAAGACCCGCGCCGACCTGCTGCTGGCGCCGGGCTCGATGGTCGACATGCTGCCGCGGATCACCCAGGCCTGGGCGGACGAGGCGATCGCCGGCGAGGCGCTCGACATGGCCAGGGCCGAGGGCGAGATCCCGCAACGGCTCAAGGCATCCCTGTCGGCGGCCGTCTATCGCGCGAAGGTGCGGCGCGAGCGGCTGGGCGAGATCAGCGACTGGGTGCGGCGACGCGGCTAGACCGCCCGCCACAAAGACAGAAGGCGGGGTCGGCGTTCGCCGGCCCCGCCTTTTCGGAATCCCCCCGGGTCCCGTCGCCTTCCGGCGTCAGTCTTCGGTGTAGCGGTAGGACGAGATCTTGCAGACGTCGACGCGCTGGCGGACCAGGGAGTCGCCATCGTCGAACACGGCCTTGAAGTCGAACAGGCAGTAGCCGGACCCGTCGTCGATGTTGACGGTGACCGAACCGCCCGGCTTCAGCACCGAGCTGCCCAGGATGTCCTCTTCCCAGGACGAGGCGTTCACGTTGGACGCGTAGAAGCGCACGATGATGTGTCGCGTTTCATTGATGATGCGCACGCGGCGGTCTTCGGCCGAAGCCATGCCGGGCGTGAGCGCGGTAGCCGCAACCATGACGGCGAGTGCGAATCCGGCCTTGAGCCGGTTAGACAGGGTGACCATTTTTCCCTCCTGAGAAGTGCCCCTCGAACAGCCGCCAAATTGCCACAATTGAAAGGGGGCGCCATGCCCCAAATGGGGGGCGTCCCCCCCGCCGCGCGAAAGCCCCCGATTTGATCGGGGTTTTGCTCTTGCGGCATGCGCCCCGCTTCCCATATGGCGGTCTGAACAAAGGCTTTCCCTGAGCGGAAAGCCTCCCGATTTCAGTCCACAAGATCCAACCGGGGACGGAAGAGAAAAACCGGGGCGCTTCTCGAAGGCCCTTGTCACCGCCGTCCGCCAGTCAGGGAGCTAGAGAGACCTAATGAGCAAGATTATCGGCATCGACCTGGGAACGACCAATTCCTGCGTGGCCATCATGGATGGCAAGACGCCCAAGGTGCTTGAGAACGCGGAAGGCGCCCGCACCACGCCGTCCGTCGTCGCCTTCCTGGAAGACGGCGAAAAGCTGGTCGGCCAGCCGGCCAAGCGCCAGGCGGTGACCAACCCGACCAACACCCTGTTCGCCATCAAGCGCCTGATCGGCCGCTCCTACAGCGACCCGGTGGTCGACAAGGACAAGGGCATGGTGCCCTACGACATCGTCAAGGGCGGCGCCGGCGACGCCTATGTCCGCGCCGTGGGCAAGGACTACAGCCCGCAGGAAGTTTCGGCCTTCATCCTGATGAAGCTCAAGGAAGACGCCGAGCGTCACCTGGGCGAAAAGGTCACCAAGGCGGTCATCACCGTTCCGGCCTACTTCAACGACGCCCAGCGTCAGGCGACCAAGGACGCCGGCCGCATCGCCGGCCTGGAAGTCCTGCGCATCATCAACGAGCCGACCGCGGCGGCTCTGGCCTACGGCCTGGACAAGAACGACGGCAAGAAGATCGCCGTCTACGACCTTGGCGGCGGCACCTTCGACGTCTCGATCCTCGAGATCGGCGACGGCGTGTTCGAGGTGAAGGCCACCAACGGCGACACCTTCCTCGGCGGTGAGGACTTCGACCTTCGGATCGTCGACTTCCTGGCTGACGAGTTCAAGAAGGAAACCGGCACCGACCTGCGCAAGGACAAGCTGGCCCTGCAGCGCCTGAAGGAAGAGGCCGAAAAGGCCAAGAAGGAACTGTCCTCGACCACGCAGTACGAAATCAACCTGCCGTTCATCAGCATGAACGCCAGCGGCCCGCTGCACCTGAACATCAAGCTGTCGCGCGCCAAGCTGGAAGGCCTGGTCGAGGATCTGATCGCCAAGACGATCGGCCCCTGCGAGCAGGCGCTCAAGGACGCCGGCATCAAGAAGGGCGACATCGACGAAGTCATCCTGGTCGGCGGCATGACCCGCATGCCCAAGGTGGTCGACGCGGTGAAGAGCTTCTTCGGCCGTGAACCCCACCAGGGCGTGAACCCGGACGAGGTGGTGGCGCTGGGCGCCGCGGTCCAGGCCGGCGTGCTGCAGGGCGACGTCAAGGACGTGCTGCTGCTGGACGTCACCCCGCTGACGCTGGGCATCGAGACGCTGGGCGGCGTGTTCACCCCGCTGATCGAGCGCAACACCACGATCCCGACCAAGAAGAGCCAGACCTTCTCGACCGCCGACGACAACCAGTCGGCCGTGACGATCCGGGTCTTCCAGGGCGAGCG
>CANJYY010000052.1 GCA_947479185.1 Caulobacteraceae bacterium | reverse complement strand
GCGGACTACAATCGCCTCTACGCCGCGCAGAACCGGGCGTTCGCGGCGCTGGCGGCGCAGTACGGCTCCCGTTTCCAGGTCATGGATCCCGCGCCCTGGCTCTGTCCGGACGTCTGCGCCTTCGAGACCAGCGGCAAGCCGAACTACATGGACGACAACCATGTGAACTCGGTCGGCCTCAAGCGGATCAGCCCGATCTACGCGCCGATCTTCAGGCCCTGACCGTCAGGCGCTGGCGGCGTCCAGCTGGGCGATGTGCGCCGGATCGAGCGACAGGCGCGCCGCGCCCATCAGCTCCTCCAGCTGGACCAGGCTGGTCGCGCTGGCGATCGGGGCTGCGACCGCCGGCCGGGCCATGACCCAGGCCAGGGCGACCTGGGCCGGCGTGGCGTCCAGGGCCGCGGCCACCGAATCCAGCGTCGCCAGAACCCTGGGGCCCTTTTCGCCTTCGAGGTGCTTCTTCATCCCGCCGCCGCGCGGGCTTTTGCCGAGGTCGTCGATCGACCGGTACTTGCCGGTCAGGAAGCCGCTGGCCAGGCCGTAGTAGCTGATGATGCTGACGTTTTCCGTGAGACACAGCTGCTGCAGCGGCCCCTCGATGGCGCGGTCCATCAGGTTGTAGGCCGGCTGCAGGGTGTCGTAGCGGGGGTAGCCGCGCGCCGCGCTGACCGCCTCGGACGACGCCAGCCGGTCGGTCTCGAAGTTCGAGGCGCCGATCGCCCGCACCTTGCCGGCCTTGATCAGCCGGCCATAGGCCTCGAGCGTCTCGTCCTGCGGCGTGTCCGCGTCGTCGCGGTGCGACTGGTAGAGGTCGATGTAGTCGGTCTGGAGCCGGGTCAGCGAGCCCTCGCAGGCGGCGATGATATTGGCGGCCTTCAGCCCCGGCTGGGCCGGCCACATGCCGACCTTGGTGGCGATGATCACGTCGTCGCGGCGGCCTCGCGCCTTCAGCCAGGTCCCGATGACCTTTTCCGAGTCGCCGCCGGTATTGCCGGGGACCCAGGCCGAATAGACGTCCGCCGTGTCGATGGCGTTGAACCCGCCGGCCACGAAGGCGTCGAGTATCGCGTGCGAGGTCGTTTCGTCGGCCGTCCAGCCGAACACATTGCCGCCGAGCATCAGCGGGGCGATCGACAGGCCCGAGCGGCCGAGCGGGCGGTGTTCCATGGGTAGCTCCAACGGGGACAGGTCAAGGCGTCCCAGGGGACACCTTAACCTGTCCCGCGGGAATTACGCCGCCTGCACGGCCTCGCCATCATAGACCGGCGCGTCCTGCGGCGGCAGGGCGGCCTTGCCGCGGATCACGTCGCTGATCTTCTCGGCGATCATCATCGTCGGGGCATTGGTGTTGCCGCCGATCAGGGTCGGCATGACCGAGGCGTCGACGACGCGCAGGCCCTGCAGGCCCACGACCTTCAGCTCCTCGTCGACCACAGCCAGGGCGTCACCGGCCACGCCCATGCGGCAGGTGCCGACGGGGTGGTAGATGGTCTCGGCGTTCTTGCGGATCCAGGCGTCGATCTCGTCGTCGGTCTGGACCGCCTTGCCCGGCGAGAATTCCTCGCCGCGATAGGGGTCGAGCGCGGCCTGGGCGGCGACCTTGCGGGCCATCCTGACGCCTTCGCGCACCGCGCGGCGATCCTCGTCTGTGGCCAGATAGTTGGCGAAGATCGTCGGATCATCGTTCGGATCGGCCGAGCGCAGGCCGACCTTGCCGCGGCTTTCGGGCCGCAGCTGGCAGACGTGCAGGGTGAAGCCGTCCTTCTGGATCACGGTCTTGCCGTGGTTCTGCATGATCGCCAGCACGGTGTGGAACTGCAGGTCCGGGCGGTCCAGATCGGGCCGCGAGCGCAGGAAGGCGCCCGACTCGAGCATCTGCTGGCGGCCGGTGCCCTTCTTGAACAGCAGATAGCTGAGGCCGGTGATGAGGGTCTTGAGGCCCTTGGTCCGCGAATAGGCGGTGATCGGCAGCGGGCATTCCCAGGACACGCAGACGTCGAGGTGGTCCTGCAGGTTCTTGCCGACGCCCGGCAGGGGGTGCAGCACCTTGATGCCATGCGGCGTCAGGTCTTCCGGATCACCGATGCCCGACAGCTGCAGGATCTGCGGCGACTGCACCGCCCCGGCGCAGAGCAGCACCTCGGCGGTCGCGTTCACGGTGACCTTCTGGCCGTCGACCAGATACTCAACGCCGGAGACGCGCTTGCCGTCGAGGATCAGCCGGCTCGTCCGCGCGCCGGTCACGCAGGTCAGGTTCGGGCGCTTCAGGGCCGGGTAGAGGTAGGCCTTGGACGCGCTCCAGCGTTCGCCGTCCTTGATGGTCAGCTGGTACGGGCCCCAGCCCTCCTGCTGGAAGCCGTTGAAATCCTTGGTCGTCATGTAGCCGGCCTCGGCGCCGGCCTCGATGGTCTTGGAATAGATCGGGTTGGGCGTCGAGGCCTTGGAGACGTGCAGCGGGCCCTTGTCGCCGTGCCAGGCGTCACCGCCGCCCTCGAGGCTCTCCGAGCGCTTGAAGTAGGGCAGCACGTCGGCGTAGCCCCAGCCGGTCAGGCCCATCTGGCGCCACTGGTCGTAGTCCCGGGCGTGGCCGCGGATGTAGACCATGCCGTTGATCGAGGACGAGCCGCCCCAGCCCTTGCCGCGCGGCCACCAAAGCTTGCGATTCTCCAGCTGCGGCTCGGCCTCGGTCCAGAAGCCCCAGTTATAGGCGCCCTTGTCTTTAATGAGACTGCCGACGCCGGCGGGCATCTTGACGAGGATCGAGTTGTCCTTGCCGCCGGCCTCCAGCAGCAGGACCGTCTTGGTCCCGTCTTCGGTCAGCCGGTTGGCGAGCACGCAGCCGGCCGAGCCGGCGCCGATGATGATGTAGTCGTAACGGTCGGCCACGCCGGCGTCTCCCTGGGCAGGTTATCGTTGTTCAGGGATTAGTGACGCCGGCGTCAGCTTTGGGCAAGCCCTGAGAACCGTCCCTCCCCTTCATGGGGAGGGACAGGCCGCGAAGCGGCCAGGGTGGGGGAGCGAGACGCCCTTCCGAATACATCCGGGGAGCGACGAATCCCCCACCCGTCCGGGCTTCGCCCGTCCTCCCTCCCCATGAAGGGGAGGGAGAGGTATGAGTAGACCATGCTCACCCGCCGCGCCGTCACCGCCGCCGCCCTCGCCACCCTTGCCCCGGAGATCGCCATGGCTGACGAGACCCCGAAATACGGCCTGATCGGCAAGATGATCGCCGCGCCCGGCCAGCGGGATGCGCTGATCGGCTTCCTGCTCGGCGGGACCGGCGCCATGCCGGGCTGTATCAGCTATGTCGTCGCCACCGATCCGGCCAACCCGGACGCGATCTGGATCACCGAGGTCTGGGCCAGCAGGCAGCATCACGCCGACTCGCTGAAGCTGCCCGCGGTCCAGGCGGCGATCACCCAGGCCCGCCCGATCATCGCCGGCTTCGGCGAGCGGTTCGAGACCACGCCGGTGGGCGGGGTCGGGCTCCAGGCGCGCCCCTGACGGGAATCGGCCTACGGCAGGAACGACCATCGACTTCGCGGAGTGAGACCATGACCGAACGCGCGCCTGTGACGGCCGAGAACCGCGAGATCGGCCGCGTCGCCGCGGCCACGTTCGATGGCGAGCCGACGGTCTACACTTGGTGGGACGACGGGCGGAAAAACAGCGTCGACATCCTGTCCTGCAAGGACTCCCCCGGCGAAGGCCTGACAGCCTACGCGACCCTGACGCTGTCGAACCACAGCCTCAAGGGCGTGGAGAACGACCTGCGGGCCGAACTGGTCGGCGCCTGCCGCAGCGAAGTCACCGCCTTCGCCAGCGTGCTGTCGACCTGCGCCTTCAGCGTCATCGCCGATGGCGCGCTGCTGGGCCCCGGCGTGGTGTTCGAGGGCGCCTTGGCGTTCTACGAGCCGGGAACCACCGTGCCGCACATTCTGTTCGTGCCGCCGTTCTTCTGGGAGACCGGGCCGAAGACGCTGGCGCTGCCGACGCGCACCGTCGCCTGGTTGCAGGCCCTGCCGATCTCCGACGCCGAGCTGGCGCATGTGAAGGCCGAAGGCGCGCAGTCGCTGCTCGACCTGATGGAACAGACCCGGCCCGACGTGTTCGACATCCACCGGCCGTCGGCGGTCTAGGATCGGGCGGTCGCTCGGGGCCAAAAGTCTATTTCCTTGACTTTCCCATGCTGCACCGCCACATATCTCCTGTCGCGGAGCATTCCGCGCTATCGGCCTGACCCGGCCGCGTATGGAACCCACAGGTTCCGCCCGGGCCAGCCAGCCGATCCTCCCCATAGCGACGCCATACGCGGGGCGTTTCCCAAACTGACCCCCGCTTCGCCCGCAGACCGTCCAGGTCATGCGGCGCAAGTCGCATTTGAAAGACTATCCTTGACCGATTTTGCTTCGCTTGGCCTCGCCAAGCCGCTGCTCTCCGCGCTCGCCGCCGAGGGCTACACCAAGCCCACCCCGATCCAGGCCCAAGCCATCCCGCTGGTGATGGACGGCAAGGACGTGCTGGGCATCGCCCAGACCGGCACCGGCAAGACTGCCGCCTTCGCCCTGCCGATCCTCCACCGCCTGGCCGCCAACCGCCGTCCGGCCCCGCGCCGCGGCTGCCGCTGCCTGGTCCTGTCGCCGACGCGTGAACTGGCCACCCAGATCGCCGAAAGCTTCCGCGCCTACGGCGCCGGCATGGGCATGACCGTCCAGGTCGTGTTCGGCGGCGTGAAGTACGGCCCGCAGGTCCGCGCCCTCGCCGGCGGCGTCGACGTGCTGGTGGCCACCCCCGGCCGCCTGATCGACCACATCAACGAGAAGGTCGCCAACCTGTCGGAGACGGAAATCTTCGTCCTCGACGAGGCTGACCAGATGCTCGACATGGGCTTCGTGGTGCCGATCCGCCGCATCGCCAAGACCCTGCCGCGCGTGCGCCAGAACCTGTTCTTCTCGGCCACCATGCCCTCGGAAATCGAGAAGCTGGCCGCCGAGCTGCTGAACCCCAACCCGTCGAAGGTCTCGGTCACGCCGCAGGCGACCACCGTCGAGAAGATCGAGCAGAAGGTCCTGTTCATCGAGACGGCCCGCAAGCGCGTCCTGCTGGCCGAGCTGTTCGATGACCCCGCGATGAAGCGCGTGCTGGTGTTCACCCGCACCAAGCGCGGCGCCGACCGCGTCGCCAAGGGTCTGACGACCATCGGCATCGAGGCCGCCTCGATCCACGGCGACAAGAGCCAGGGCCAGCGTGAGCGCGCCCTCGCCGAGTTCAAGGCCGGCAAGATGCGCGCCCTGGTGGCCACCGACATCGCCGCCCGCGGCATCGACGTCGACGGCGTGACCCACGTCATCCAGTTCGAGCTGCCCAACGTGCCGGAAGCCTATGTCCACCGCATCGGCCGGACCGCCCGCGCCGGCGCCGGCGGCGCGGCCATCTCGCTGGTCGCCGACGACGAGCGCAACCTGCTGCGCGACATCCAGAAGGTCACCCGCCAGGTGATCCCCGCCTGGGACCGTCGCAACGACAAGGTCCTGGCCCAGGCCCAGGCCGCCATGGCCAGCGTCGAGCCGGAAAAGCCCTACAAGGACCCGCGCGCGGCCAACGGCCGGGGCGGTCAGCCGGGTCGCAACAAGAAGCCGGCGGCGCTCGACGCCAGCGGCAAGGCCCAGCCCGATCGCGGCCAGCGCGCCCGTCACCGTCCGGCCGGCTATGAGCCGCTGGCCATGGCGGCCGCCGGCGAGGCCGCGCCCAAGCGCAAGAAGCCGCGCAACCGCAACCGCTCCAACAGCAGCGGCGGCGGCGGCGGCCTCAGCGCCTCCTAGGTAACAAAAGGGCGGCCCCGGAAACGGAGCCGCCCTTTTTCTTTGTCGACCCTCCCCAGCGGGAGAGGGAGGGACCCGGCGCACAGCGACGGGAGGGTGAGGGGTTACGGCGCCGGCGTGCATGCCTGAACCGTTCCTAATCCCTCATCCGACCTGCTCCGCAGGCCACCTTCTCCCTCCGGGAGAAGGAAGCTATTTCCCCTTCCACTGCGGCGCGCGCTTCTGCGCGAAGGCCATCGGGCCTTCCTTGAAGTCCTCGGAGCGGAACAGGGCGCCGACGGCGGGGAACTTGAACTGGCCGCCGATGGCTTCAGGCAGGGTCTGGTCGAGGCCCTGCATCACGGCCTGCTTGGACGCCCGGATCGACATCGGGCTGCATTCGCAGATCATCTGCGCCCACTTGCGGGCCTCGGCCATCAGGTCGGCGGCCGGGACCACAGCGTTGACGAAGCCGAGCGCCTGGCCCTCGGCCGCCGGCACGCGGCGGGCGGTGAGGATCATGCCCATGGCGCGCTTGAGGCCGATCTGCCGCGGCAGACGGTGCAGACCGCCGGCCAGGGCGGCCAGGCCGACCTTCGGCTCCGGCAGGGCGAACAGCGCCGTCTCGGCCGCGATGACGATGTCACAGGCGAGCGCGATCTCGAACCCGCCGCCCATGGCCACGCCGTTGACCGCCGCGATCAGCGGCTTGTCGAGGTCGAAGCGGCTGGTCAGGCCGGCGAAGCCCGACGGCGGACTGCCCATCGCGCCGCCCGTAGCCTGGTGCTTGAGGTCGTTGCCGGCCGAGAAGGCCCGGTCGCCGGCGCCGGTGATGATGCCGACCCACTGTTCCGGATCAGCGGCGAAGGCGTTGAACGCCTCATCCAGCTCGAAGTGCATCGGCGAATGGAGGGCGTTCATCACGTCCGGCCGATTGAGCGTGAAGATGGTGACCGGTCCCTCGCGGTCGACCGTGATGAATTCGTAGGCCATGGAAGCGTCTCCCTGTTTTCCCGGAAGGTCGCGCCCCTTCCCTATGGTCCGTCAACGTGCGTCCTTCGAGACGCGATCCTGAGGGATCGCTCCTCAGGATGACGAACACAAATGCCCGTCATGGTGAGGAGCAAGCCTCGGGCGACCCCGGACTGGATCCGGGGCTCGAACCACGCACCACGCAATCTCTCAAAGCGCGACCAGATCCCGCCGGAAGCGCTTCCAGTTCTCGACATAGTGCAGCGCCGAGGCCTGCAGCACCGCCGCCTGCTGCTCGCCGATCTCGCGGACCACCTTGCCCGGCGATCCCATGACCAGGCTGTTGTCGGGGATTTCCTTGCCCTCGGGGATCAGCGCGCCGGCGCCGATCAGGCAGTTGCGGCCAATCCTCGCGCCGTTGAGCACGATCGCGCCGATGCCGATCAGGCTGTTGTCACCGATGGTGCAGCCGTGAAGCATCACGAGGTGGCCGACAGTGACATTGGCCCCGATAACCAGAGGCATCCCCTTGTCAGCGTGAAGCACAGATCCGTCCTGGACGTTGCTGTTCTCGCCGATGGTCAGGGTGTCGGTGTCACCTCTGGCGACCGCGCCCCACCAGATGCTGGCGTTCTTCTGCAGAATCACATCGCCCATCACGGAGGCCGTCGGCGCTATCCAGTATTCACCTTCCGAAGGCAGCCGCGGCGCCACGGCGCCCAAAGCATAAACAGTCATCCGTACGCCCCGTATATTAGAAATGGCCGCTTGATTAACGGCTGAGAAACCAAGTTAGCATCATCCTAGTCAGGCGATTCGAGGGGGCGCCAGCCTCTTCGTTTCCCACCGCGGACATATGTCCCCGGGCTCCTGACGACGGAGAACAGGGTGTCGCGTATCGTGCTTCGGCGTCATTGGGCGCCGCCAGTCTCGCGAAGCTGCAGTGAGCCGCCGGGCCCCGCACGCGCTCCTTCATCTGTCTTGTCGATCCAAGGGCGAGCCGTTCCGGCGTCGCCCTTTTTTCTTGCCCCACTGGAGGCCACCCAATGACGAAGCGTGCCCTGAAGCGGACCGTGCGCGAAGGCGCATTCGACCAGACGCAGTTCCACAACGACGACGGCGGCAAGGTCCGTCGCCTGCCGGTGGGCAATGGCTGGTCGCCGCTCGGACGTGAGGAGGATCGTGAGCAGGGGTATCTGAAGACGATAAAACCCAAGTCAGAGGGCCAGGCGGAGCTGATCAAAGCGATCGACGCCAAGAACCTGGTCATGGCGCTGGGCCCGGCGGGCACCGGCAAGACCTATCTGGCCATCGCCAAGGCCGTGGAAGCGCTGGAAGCCGGCAAGGTCGCCCGCATCGTGCTGTCGCGTCCAGCCGTGGAGGCCGGGGAATCGCTCGGCTACCTGCCCGGCGACATGGAGGACAAGCTGGCGCCCTATCTGCGGCCGCTCTACGACGCGCTGTCGGACCGGCTGTCGATGAAGCGGGTGCGGGCCCTGATCAGCGAGGGCGCCATCGAGATCGCGCCGGTCGGCTACATGCGTGGCCGCACGCTGAACAACGCCTTCGTGGTCATCGACGAGGCGCAGAACTGCACCTACGGCCAGCTGAAGATGCTGCTGACCCGGCTGGGCTGGCATTCGACCATGGTGGTGACCGGCGACCCGAACCAGTCGGACCTGCTGAACGGTCTGTCCGGGCTGGGCGATGTCGCCGACCGCTTCGAGGCGGTGCCGAACATCGCCGTCGTGCGACTGGCCGAGCAGGACATCGTGCGCCATCCGCTGGTCGCGGAGATGCTGCACGTTCTCTAGACGATGTCGGAGGGCGGGGCCGCAGGAGCGGCTCCGCCCGATGACGTCAGGCTTCGGTATCGCCGCCGCCGCGCCGGCTGATCGCCAGCCCGACCAGCGCCACGGCCGCGGCCACCAGCGCCGTCGCGGCCACCGGATGGTCCTTGGCGGCCTGGGCGACATCCTTCGCTGCGCCCTTGACCGCCGGAACGGCCTTGGTCTTCGCCTCTTCCACCAGCTTTTCGGTAGCTTTGGTCAGGTCTGCGACGGCCTTGTCCATGGCGTCTTGGCTGTCGGCTCCGACGTGGCGGGCGGCCTTCTTCAGGGCGTGAAGCGCGTCGTCGAGGAAGTCATCGCCCTCGCGGACGGCGGTCTTGATGATCGACTTGGGCATGGGAGTCCCTTCTGGAGAGAGGGCCTGAGAACGGCCGATCCCCATATTAGGTTCCAGCCGGGCCGCTCGCGTTGACGGATGTCAAACCGGCTCCAGCCATCCCTGGTAGCGCACGATCAGACCGGTGAACGGGTGGCTGATCTCGACGAAGAAGCTGAAGCGCCCGTCCTGGACCGCCTCCCAGGCCGTGGTGACCGGCGCGGTCCACTGCGGCATCGCCAGGCCGAACAGCCGCCATCCCCGCAGCCGCAGGTTCAGACGCTTGCCGTCCCAGATGAGCACCATCGCAAAGGCCGCGGGCCCGAAGCGCTCCAGCAGGCGGCGTTCACGGCCGGTCTCCTGGGTGCTCTGGAACAGATGGCCGCCGAAGTCACGGCGCCAGACCTCGACATCCCCGCGCCGCGAAAAGTCGACCCGCACCGCGATATCATCTGCCGCCGGCGGGAATCCCGCCAGCCGGCCGACCAGCCGGGCGAGCAGGCCGTCGCCACGTTCGACCTTCGCCCGGCCCGTCGCTGACAGCGACGCGTCGAGCGCGTGCATGCGGCGCAAGGGCTCGGGCATGCCTGTCCAGGCGCCGCCGAGCAGGCGGGCGTAGAGCCAGGTGGGATGGGCGCGTTTGCGGCCGGCCTCCGCATCGGCCCCGGCCGGGGCGGCCACTATTCGAGGTCTTCGGCGAGGATGGCCATCTCGAACATGAACGAGCCGGGCTCGTCCTCGTCTTCATAGATCACGCCGATGAACTCGCCCTTGAGCTCGACCTCGGCGGAATCCTTCTGCTTGCGGGCGATCACCGCGAAGTGCGGGTTGCCGAAGGTGCGCTTCAGGTGGGCTTCGACCTGTTTGATGTGCTTGTCGTCCACGGCGTCTCTCCGGGCATTGGGGATTGGCCGCGGAACCTAGAGCGGGCGCGACGAAAGGTGAAACGCGATTTGCACGCCGTCCCCGGTTTTTTCCGGGCGCGGCGGACCGAACGTCAGATGCTGTAGTCGTAGATCTCTTCCGCCAGGGTGTGGTCCATGGTCCGGGCGGGCTCGTCACAGGTCGGGCAGTTGACCAGCCGGGCGGGCACGCCGGCGGCCGTGCAGTGCGGCGGCACGTTTTTCAGAACCACCGAGCCCGACGCCACCTTGGCGTAGTCGCCGATGGTGATGTTGCCCAGCACCTTGGCCCCGGCCCCCAGAAGGACGCCCTTGCCGATCTTGGGGTGGCGGTCGCCGCGCTCGGCGCCCGTGCCGCCGAGGGTCACGCCATGGAGCATCGAGACATCGTCGCCCACGGTGGCGGTCTCGCCGATGACGATGCCGGTGCCATGGTCGAAGAAGATGCCCTTGCCGATCTTGGCCGCCGGGTGAATGTCGACCTGGAAGACCTCGCTCATCCGGCTCTGCAGATAGAAGGCCAGGGTGTCGCGGCTGTGGGTCCACAGCCAGTGGGCCACGCGGTGGGTCTGCAGGGCCTGGAACCCCTTGAAGAACAGGAACGGCTGGACATAACCCTTGCAGGCAGGGTCGCGTTCGAACACGGCCTTGAGGTCGGCCTCGGCGGCGGCGATCAGCGACGGGTCAGCCTCATAGGCCTCGTCGGCGATCTCGCGGGCGCTCATGGCGCGCAGTTCCTGGTCGCCGATCTTGCGCGCGAACTGGTAGGACAGCGCCTCGGCCATCGAGCCGTGCGACAGGATCACCGCGTTCAGCAGGCTGCCGAGAGTCGGCTCGTCGCGCGCGGCGCGCTCGGCTTCGTTGCGCAGGGCGGCCCAGACGGGTGGCGCCACCGAAGCCTCGACGAGTTCAAACTGTCTGGCCATACCGGCCCTCCCATGATCCGCGCGGCAGACACTATAGCACAGCGGTTGGCATTTTGCCGCGTGGACGCCCTTTCGCCCCATATGGGAGGCAAACCCTTGTTCGCCAAGGACCGGCAGCCCCACCGGTTTCCCTTCTCGCCGGAAAGGCACTAGCCTCGCACCCATGCGCCCCTGGATCCTGCTCGCCATCGCCCTGGCCCTAGCGCCCGCCCTGCCCGCCTCGGCCGCTGAAAAGCCGGTCAGCCGGGAGGGGTTGCTGACGATGCTCAAGTCCGACCAGGTCTGGTGTTCGGCCTGGCAGGCCGGAGACCAGAGCTGCGAGGACATCGCCTTCCTCGACCTGTTGCCCGGCGAGCAGATCCGCCAGGTCAGCCGCTACCGCATGTCGGCCGAGCCGAACCTTGAAATGGTCGTCCGCGAGACGATGAAGATCGAGGGCGCCGCCCTGTGTTCGGTGTTCCGGTTCGATGATCTGGAGATTGTCGTGCTGATGGACGACGAGCCGGCCCCGATGGAACAGGCGGCGCCGATCCTGGCCATCCTCGCCCAGTCGATGGCCCATCTCGAGGGCAAGAAGTCCTGCGAGGCGTACGGCCGGGACGACGCCACCGGCGATCTGAAGGGCCACGTCACCCTTGATGGCGAGGCCGCGCCGGAGTTCGACTCGACCTACCGGCTGCTGAAGCCGGACACCCGCATCCTGCTTCGTCCGATGTTCGCGCGCGAAGACGAACCCACCACCGTCTAGGTCGCCATGAGCCATGATCTTCCCGCCGCGCCGGCGTTCGGCGACGCCCTGCCCGTGACCGACGCGCCAGCGGTGCTGGCCTTCCTCGCGCGCCGCCGGTCGGCCTCGGCCCTGTCGCTGCACGCGCCCGGGCCGACCGACGCCGAGTTGACCGACCTGCTGACCCTGGCGGCGCGGGT
>CANJYY010000051.1 GCA_947479185.1 Caulobacteraceae bacterium | reverse complement strand
TCCTCAGGATGACGTAGAGGGTTGGGCTTCACGTCTGTTCGTCATGGTGAGGAGCGAGGCCTCAGCCGACCCCGGACTGGATCCGGGGCTCGAACCACGCAAGCCCCCTACAGCGCCCGCGCCAGTCTCAGGAACCCTTCCACCGGGACCGTCTCGGCCCGCACGTTCGGGTCAATCCCCGCCTTCAGGCACAGCGCCTCACCGCCCAGCAGCTTGAGGCTCGAGCGCAGCATCTTGCGGCGCTGGCCGAAGGCGGCGGCGGTGATCTTTTCCAACGCGGCGATCTCGGCCTCCGGCGGACGCTCGGGCAGGGGATCGAGCCGCACCACGGCCGAGGCGACCTTCGGCGGCGGGGTGAAGGCGCGGGCGGGCAGGTCCATGACCACCTTGGCGCTGCACAGCGCCTGGCAGATCACGCCGAGCCGGCCATAGGCGTCGTCGTTGACCGGCGCGGCGATACGGTCAGCGACTTCCTTCTGGAACATCAGGCTCATGGAGATCGGCCGCCACGGGCCGGTCAGCCATTTGATCAGCAGCGGCGTGCCGACGTTGTAGGGCAGGTTGGCCACCACATGGCCCGGGCCGCCCGCCAGGGCCGCCTCGTCGACCTTGAGGGCGTCGCCCTGCACCAGGGTCAGGCGGCCGTCGGCGGCCTGCGCCAGCTCCTCCAGCAGCGGCAGGAAGCGCGGGTCCTTCTCGACCGCGATGACCTTCGCGCCGGCCTCCAGCAGGGCGCGCGTCAGGCCGCCGGGGCCGGGGCCGACCTCGATGACCGTCTGGCCGTCCAGCGGGCCCGCCAGGCGGGCGATCTTGCGGGTGATGTTGAGGTCCAACAGGAAGTGCTGCCCGAAGCTCTTGTCGGCCAGCAGGCCGTGTTCGGTGAGGCTGTCGCGCAGCGGGGGGAGGTCGAGAAGTTGGGTCATTGCGTCCTTCGACACGCCGCTTCACGGCTGCTCAGGATGACTAAGTGGGGAAACGCTTCAAAGCTAGTCATCCTGAGCAGCGCCCGCCGGGCGCGTGTCGAAGGGCGCAGGGTGTGTCAGCCGGCCCGTCGCTCCGCGATCTCCGCCGCCAGGCGGATCGCCGCGATCAGGCTGTCGGGTCGGGCGAGGCCGCGGCCGGCGATGTCGAAGCCCGTGCCGTGGTCCGGCGAGGTGCGCACGATCGGCAGGCCGAGGGTGACGTTCACCCCGCCCCAGAAGTCGAGCATCTTCACCGGGATCAGCGCCTGGTCATGATAGAGGCAGATGGCTGCGTCGTAGCCGGCGCGGGCCTCGGCGTGGAAAAGGCTGTCGGCGGGCAGGGGGCCTTTCAGCGTGACGCCGAGGTCGGCCAGGGCGCGCACGGCGGGCTGGAGGATGTCGATCTCCTCGCGCCCGATCGCGCCCGACTCGCCGGCGTGCGGATTGAGGCCGCAGAGGACCATGCGCGGGGCGGCGATGCCGAAGTCGCGTTTCAGCGCCCGGGCGGTCACCAGCGTGGTGTTGACCACGGCCTCGATCGACAGCTGGCCGGAGACCATGGCCAGCGGCGTATGGATCGTCACCAGCGCCACCCGCAGGTCGCCGGCGACCAGCATCATCACCGGCCCGCGTGGACCGTCCTGCTGACCGGCGGCCGTCAGGTCGGCGAGGAACTCGGTGTGGCCGGGAAAGCGGAAGCCGGCGGCATAGAGGGAGGCCTTGGCGATCGGGGCCGTGACCAGCCCGCTGACCGCGCCCGACAGGGCCAGGCCCGCGCCGGTTTCGATCCAGCGCATCACCGCGCCGCCGTTGGCCGGGTTGGGCTGACCGGCGACCACCGGGGAGGAAAGGGGAATGTCGAGGACCGGAATCGCCTCGGCGAAGACCTCGAGAGCTTCCCTGGGCCCCGTCACCGCCCGGACGGGCGCGGGCGCGCCGGGCGCCGACGCCAGGGCCTGGGCGTCGCCGACCACCATGAAGGCCGGGCCCTGTTCGCGCAGGGCCCGCCACGCCTTGACCGTGATCTCCGGACCGATCCCCGCGGGATCGCCCAGACTCAGGGCAAGGGGCGCCGCGGTCACCGCGTTTCGATGGTCGCGCTGGTGCGCAGGTCGCGAAGGATCCGCTTGGAGATGTTCGACAGCTGGACGCTCATCAGACGCGACTCGACCTGTTCCGGCGTCGGCAGCTGCGCGCCGCTGGCGCGACGGCCGCAGACCATGATCAGGTGCAGGCCGAGCGAGGTGCGGATCGGCTGCGACAGCTGGCCGTCCGGCGTGCTGGCGACGGCGGTCTGGAAGTCGGGCGCGAGCGTGCTGATCTCGGCCTCGCCCAGATCGCCGGCGAGCACCGACGAATCCGAGGCGGCCTTGGCCTCCAGGTCGGAACAGCCGGTGATCTTCTTGCGCAGTCCGTCCAGCGTCACGGCCGCAGCCTGGATCTGTTCGGCGGTCGCCGACTCTTCCAGCGGCACGGCGATCTGCTTGAGCGTCACCATGGTCACGTTCGAGCCGGCCCGCTTGTCGCGCAGATAGATGATGTAGACGCCGTCCTGGGTCTGGATCGGCGGGGAGAGCTGGCCCGGCCGCAGCTGGTCGAGCACGGCGTCGACCTCGGCCGGCATTTCGCCGGCGCTGATCCAGCCGGCGTCGCCGCCGTTGGCCGCGCTCGGCGAGGCGGAGAACTGGCGGGCCACCGCCGGCAGCGGCGCGCCCTGCTGCATCTGGGCGATCAGCGACTGCGCGCCCTGCAGGGCCACGTCCATGCCGCCGACGCGCGAGGCCTCGATATAGATTTCGCTGAGTTGGAACTGCGGCTTGCTGGCCTGGGCGGCCAGCCGGTCGAGCGTCGCCTTGATCTGGTCGCGACCGATACGCAGGCGCGAGCGGAAGCGTCCGCTGATGTATCCCTGCCAGCTGATCTCGGCGCGGATCTGCGCGCGAAGGGTCTCGGGGCCGATGCCGGCGGCGCCCAGCTGGGCGATAAGCTGCGGGCCGGTCATGTTGCCCGAACCCCGGGCCATGTCGGCGATGGCGTCGTCGACGTCGGCGTCGCTGGCGACGATGTCGATCTTGTTTTCCTTTTCGACCCGGCGGAGCTCCTGGATCTGCAGGTGCTCGTCGATCAGGCCGCGCAGGGCTTCCCGCTGCAGCTGGGGCAGGTTTTCCTGGGTCGGCTGGATGCCGGCGGTCAGCACCAGCAGGCGCATGCGCTGGACCAGGTCGTAGGTCGAGACGATGTCGTCGTTGACGATCGCCGCCACGCTCTCCGAAACGGTCGGCAACGGCGCGTCGGCGGCCGTGATCGGCGCGGGCGCGGGAGCCGGCGAATAGAGGGGGGCCGGCGCGTCCTGGGCGGACGCTACGGGAGCCAGGCCGAGGCTCACGACGGACACAGCCGCCATCGCCAAGCCCGTTATGCTACGCGCCGACTTCATCAATCTGGTCGTTCCCTTGAGAGTATTGCCCGGCGGAGACGCTGGGGTCCCGGCCGAATTTCATTGCCTGTAGCCTTTATCGCCCAATGTGGCGAGCGTTAGGCGCAGGATCACCGAGTCCGACGGGCCCAGCGAGCGATTGTAGGTTTCCTCGTGCACCCACACGACGGCCAGATCGAGGCAGTCGTCGCGGTACAGGGCGCCGACTTCCTGACGCCGCCAGACATCGCTTTCGACGTCGCGGACGCCGGCGAAGGTGACGCCCCAGTTGCCGGCGATCATCACCTCGCCGGCGAAGTCGAGGTCCTCGCGCTGGACGCCGGTGATGTCCTGGTTGTCGCGCAGATAGCGGACGAAGCCCTGGGCGCGGTCGAAGTCGACATTCATGCCCAGCTCGACGCGCTGTAGATCCCAGTTTTTCGGGTCGAACCGGGCCCGGGTGAAGAAGTTGAAGCCGCGGACCGGCGTGCCTTCGGCTGCGACGATCCAGTCTGACGAGGTGGGCTGCAGGCCGCTGCGCTTCGGAAACTGGGGGTCCGGTTCGGCGCGGAAGCTGCGGCCGACCAGCAGGCTGACGGCGCGGCCGTCGTCATGGAGCACCGTCGCCCGGGCGCCGACATTGACCCGCTGGCCGCCCTCGTAGAGGTCGAACCCGGGAAACTTGTCGGCCCGCAGCAGGTTGGTCTCGTCGAACTCGAGGACCGAACTGCCCTCGTTGGCGACCAGCGGCTGTGTCCGGGTGTCCGGCGACAGCGCGACCTGCAGCAGCGGCTCGAGGATCACCGTGCGGTCGCCGTCGCGGCGATAGACGGGGTAGCTGGCATCGAAGCCGACCACGCCGACGGCGCGGGTGACGGTGTCGCTCTGGCCGAGGTTCGGCGGCGGCAGGTCGCTGACCGCGAACAGATCGGCGCGCGCTTCGGCGAACGGCGACAGCCGCAAGCCGCTGTCGAAGGTGAAGGTGCGGCGCCAGTCGACGCCGGCCGAGGCGCGCTGGCTGTCGGTTCCCGGCTGGCTGGCGACGAACTGCGACTGTTCCCGGGTCAGGCCGACGGCCCGGCCGCGAACCCGCAGCCGACCGCCGAAGACCGGGGCCGCGGGCTCCCAGTAGCCCTCGATCAGCGGCGCGATCGTCGGGAAGGTCCGGTCGTTGTCGTCCGGCCGCAAACCCTGGATGCTGATCGCGGCGATGCTGAAGTAGGACCGCTCGTCCTGCCGCAAGGCGAAGATCTGCGAGGTCAGCCGTTTGTCGTCCGACGCGACCAGGCCGCGCTGGGCGTAGACGTCGTTGATGTCGTACTTGTCGAACAGCAGGTCATCGGAGGTGCGCTCGGCGGCGAAGCCCCAGCGCCAGTGTTCGCCCAGGTCGAAGGCGCCGTCCGCGAGGATATAGCTGCGCGAGGTCTGGTCGCCGATGCGGTCGCCGTCGCCGTCGAGGTCGTGTTCGTAGGTATAGCCGGCGCGGGCGTTGATCTGGCCGTTCTCGAACCGCTTGCGCCACTGGAAGTTCACGAACGGATTCACGCTGGTGTTCAGCTGGGGGCTGATGACCAGGTCTTCCGACGGCGAGATGATCAGGGCGTAGGGCTGTTCGTAGGACAGGCCGCGGCGTTCGGAGGCCACGATGGTCGGCGGGAGCAGGCCGGACTTGCGCTCGGCGCTGGGGTCCGGGTGCCAGAAGACCGGCGCGTAGAAGATCGGGACGCCGAACATCTCGATGACGGCGTTGCGGTAGTAGATGATCTGCTTGCCGCGGTCCTCGACGACCTTGTCGGCGCGGATCGACCAGGTCGGCGGGCGGGCCGGGTCCGAGGCGCAGATTTCGCAGGGCGTGTAGATCGCCTTGTTCAGCTCGTTGACCGTGTCGCTGCGACGCACGGCCGTGGCGGCGGCGATCTTCACATTGTTGGCCAGGCGGGCGGAGAAGCCCTGGGCCACGCCGGCGCGCAGGTCCTCGTCGAGGATCATCACGTCGGCGAAGCTGACCGCCCCGGACGGGTCGATGATGACCACCTTGTCGCGCGCGGTGATGACGCCGCTCTTGATGTCGTAGATCACCTGACCGGCGCGCAGGGTGCGGCCACGATAGCGGATTTCGACGTCGCCCCGGGCGGTGACCATCTTCTGGCCGTCGTCCTGGATGAGCAGGTCGGACTCCAGATAGAAGCCGCGATCACCCAGGCCGTCGTCTTCGGACGTGGCCGACGGCACGGTCGCGGTCGCGGGCTCCCGGGCCGCCACGGGCGCGGCGAAGGCCAGGGCCATCAGCGCGCCGCCGGCGAACAGGCCGGCGCTTCCGGCAGGGCGTCTAGCGTGGCTCATGAGGCGGTCTTTCTCCCGGAGGCCCGTGTCCGCACGATTCCCCCGTCCTCGGTATAACAAAGCAGGGTCAGACCCGATAACAGCGCCAGCATCGGCGGCGCCCAGGCCGCGGCGAAGGCCGGCAGGATCTCGGCCTTGCCCAGCGCGCCGCAGAACTGGTTGAAGAAAAAGAAGATGAAGCCCAGCGCCACGCCGGACGTGGCCAGCGCGGCCAGCCCGCCCAGGCGCATCAGGCGCAGCGAGAAGGCCGCCGCCAGCACCGACAGGGCCGCGTAGAGCAGCGGCGTGGCCAGCAGCTGGTGCAGGCGCAGGCGGTAGGGCAGGGCGGAGAAGCCGGCGGCCTCGGTGCCGCGGATCGTCGCCGGCAGCCGCCAGAAGGCGATGGCGTCCGGCGTGGTGAACCGCTCGATGGCCGCCTGTTCGTCGAGCGTCGAGGGAATCGACAGCGTCTCGGACCGCACCGAACCGGCGCCCGGCGCCGCCTCGCGAACGCCGCGCAGCCGCCAGTAGCCGGGCATCAGGCGCGCCTCGTCGGCCTCGAGCCGGCGCGAGAACTCCAGCCCGCCGCTCGGCGTGACGCGGTAGATGAACATCGACACGTCCTTGAGCCGGACGGTACCGTTGATCTCGTCGTGCGACCGGGCCCGGATGACCACCTGGGAGGTTGCGTCGCCCTGGCGCAGCCAGGTGTCCCGGGCGGTGGAGGTCTGGAATTCCTCGGCGATGGCCGTGCGCGAGCGCTCGAACGTCGCACCGAGCGATGCTGCCAGGGGATTGAGGGCCGCCACGGTCACCGCGCCGACCACGAAGGCGGCGACGGCGGCGGGCAGGATGAAACGCCAGGCCGAGACGCCCGCGGCGCGCATGGCGATCAGTTCGCTGCGCCGGTTCAGCCCGACGAAGGCGGCCAGGGTGCCGAACAGGAAGGCGAACGGCAGCAGGGTGAGGACCGTCGACGGCGACTTCAGCATGGTCAGCCACAGCAGGCGCGGAAAGCCCGCGTCGCCGCGACCGCCGACCGTGCGCGAGACCTCGACGAAATCGATCAGCAGGATCACCGCGACGATGACCGCCAGCGCGCCGGCCACCCCGTTGAGGGTGCGGGTCAGGACATAGCGTTCGAGGCGCCCGATGCCGAGGTTCATGCCGGGACTCCGCGTGCGCGTCCGGCGACGAACGGCAGCCATTCGCGCCAGCCGCTGCGGCGCTCGACGTCGCGGAACAGCTGGCTGAAGGCCCAGGCGGCGGCGGTGACGGGGATCAGATACTGCAGGACGTTCAGCCAGGGCGTGTCTTCACAGGCTGACTGGACCGAAAAGCCGATGATCCGCACGATTACGGCCAGCGCCCCGGTGACGGCGATGCGGCGGCCATAGCCCAGCCGGCTGAAGCTGGAGCCGAGCACGGCGGCGAAGGCCATGGCCATGAAGGTGATGCTGTAGAGCGGCGACGACAGCCGCGAATGGCCCTCGGCCAGCAACTTGTTCCGGCTCTTGCGCTCGTAGGACCCGGACATGTCCGGGAACAGCAGCTCGTGCAGGTAACGGTCCGACTCCTCGTAGGTCACCCCGTCCCGCGTCCGGAGGAACGGCGACAGGTCGAGGGCATACTCGTCGAAGGTCAGGTAGTTCAGCACGCCGGTGCGCGAGAACTCCTGGTTGGAGCCGTTGCGCATGACCAGCACCGGCTGGCCCTCGCGATAGGTGATCCGGCCCTCACGGGCGGTGTAGGTCGTCGCGCCGCCCTTTTCCGCCCGGTGGTGGATGAACAGGTTGGTGATCTTTCCGTCGCTCTCGACGGTCTGGCCATAAACGGTCAGGCCGGGGGCCGGTTCGGTGAACTCGCCTTCGCGCACAAGGGTCGCCGCGAGGTCGGACTTGGCCGCGTAGAAGATGTCGCGCATCGCCCGGTAGGACGCCGGCTGGACCCACAGATTGACCACCAGGCCCACCAGGGTCGCCATGACCGCCAGCCGGATGCCCGGCGACACGACGCGCCAGCGGCTCATGCCGGCGGCGTAGCAGACCACCAGCTCATGCTCGGCGTGCAGCCGGTTCAGGGCGACCAGGGCGGCGACGAACACGGCGATCGGCAGAATCAGGTTCAGCAGCTGGGGCATCGCCAGGACGATGACCTTCA
Source organism: Caulobacteraceae bacterium (assembly GCA_947479185.1). Taxonomy (GTDB): domain Bacteria; phylum Pseudomonadota; class Alphaproteobacteria; order Caulobacterales; family Caulobacteraceae; genus Caulobacter. Next base: position 3,850 of record CANJYY010000051.1, on the reverse strand, counting down.
GGAACACCCAGGCGGTCTGGCGCTGCTCGATGATGATGTCGAGCTGGCCCAGGCTCTGGCTCAGCAGGCCGACAGCGCCAAGAGCCGCCGCTGCGAGGAGCGTCGGGGCAAGAAGCTGGCGAAACAGATAGCGCTCGATCAGACGCATCGTGTGGGAAGCTGAACCCGTTTGGAGTCTGGGAATACCCCAATCAGGGGGACGCCCGTTCTATACGCCCGTCCAAGCCCGACACAACCGCCCACGCTTTCCTATGGTCGCCGGTTGGACTATGCCCGCCGGACAGATTTGAGGAGTGGTTCATGCGCATCGAGTTCGTCGCCGCCGACAGGACCGTGGCCCCCAAGGGTGGCGCGGTCGCCGTGATGGCCTTCGAGGGGGGCAAGCTCTCCCAGGCCGCAGAGGATATGGACAAGGCGACGGGCGGCGCGGTCGCCCGCGCCATCGCCGCCGGCCGCTTCGCCGGCAAGCCCGGCCAGACGGTCGAGCTGGTCGTGCCGGCGGGCCTGGACGTCCAGCGTCTGGTCGTCGTCGGGGCCGGCGCGGACTGGAACGCGGACGCCGCCGAACGCTTCGCGGCCCAGGCCTTCCAGAGCGTCAAGGCCAGCGGTTCCGACACCCTGCATGTCCTGCTGCCGGGCGCGACCGCGGCCGAGGCGGCCCAGGCGGCCCTCGGCGCGACCCTGGCGGCCTACCGCTTCGATCGCTACCGCACGACGGAAAAGCCGGAAGCCAAACCCTCGGTGCAGACGGTCGTCGTCCACACGGACGACGCCGCGGCCGCCGGGACCGCCTACGCGCCGCTGAAGGCGCTGGGCGAGGCGATCTACTTCTCGCGCGATCTCGTGTCCGAGCCGCCGAACGTGCTCTACCCGGCCGAGTTCGCCAAACGCGTCAAGGCGCTGGAATCGCTGGGCCTCGAGGTCGAGATCCTCGATGAGGAAGCGATGATGAAGCTGGGCATGGGCAGCCTGCTCGGCGTCGGCCAGGGCAGCGTCCGTGACAGCCAGCTGGCCGTCATCCAGTGGAAGGGCGGCGGCGACAGCCAGCCGGTCGCCTTCGTCGGCAAGGGCGTCTGTTTCGACACCGGCGGCATCAGCATCAAGCCGGCCGACGGCATGGAAGATATGAAGTGGGACATGGGCGGCGCGGCCGCCGTGGCCGGCGTCATGCACGTGCTGGCCGGCCGCAAGGCGAAGGTCAACGCGGTCGGCATCCTCGGCCTGGTCGAGAACATGCCGGACGGCAACGCCCAGCGCCCGGGCGACGTGGTCACCTCCATGTCCGGCCAGACCATCGAGATCATCAACACCGACGCCGAGGGCCGCCTCGTTCTGGCCGACGCCCTCTGGTACTGCCAGGACCGCTTCAAGCCGAAGTTCATGGTCGATCTGGCCACCCTGACCGGCGCGATCATCATCTCGCTGGGCAACGACCTGGGCGGCCTGTTCAGCAACAGCGACGAGCTGTCGGACAACCTGCTGGCGGCGTCGAAGGCGGAGGCCGAGCCGCTGTGGCGCATGCCGATGCCCGATCAGTACAACAAGCAGATCGAGAGCATGATCGCCGACCTGAAGAACACCGGCAACGGCCGGGCCGGCGGCTCGATCACCGCGGCGCTGTTCCTGCAGAAGTTCGTCAATGGCCTGCCCTGGGCGCACCTCGACATCGCCTCGACCGCCTGGAAGAAGCCCTCGACCGTGCCGACCATTCCGGACGGCGCCACGGGCTTCGGCGTGCGTCTGCTGAACCGCATGGTGGCGGACAAGTACGAGGGGTGATGCGGGGTGGCCCCGCGCCCTGCGTCCTTCGACACGCGCCTTCGGCGCTGCTCAGGATGACGTGGGTTTGTGCGGGCCATCATTCTTCGTCATCCTGAGCAGGCCCTGAAAGGGCCGTGTCGAAGGACGCAAACCCGTTGAGCAACTCGCCCTGCGAAGTCTGGTTCTACCACCTCGAGCGCTCGTCGCTCGATCAGGTGCTGCCTGACCTGCTGGACAAGACCCTGAAGAAGGGGTGGCGGGCGGTTGTGCGTGCGCGCGAGGAGGGGCGACTCGACCATCTCGATGGCTGGCTGTGGAGCTTTCGCGACGAGAGCTTCCTGCCGCATGGCCTGGCCCGCGAGCCGTTCGCCGAGCACCAGCCGGTGCTGCTGACGACCGGGATGGACACGCCCAACGCCGCCCAGGCGCTGTTCCTGATCGACGGCGCCGAGCCGGGCGACCTGACGGGGCATGAGCGCTGCATCGTGCTGTTCGACGGCCGGGACGACGCGGCCCTGGCCGACGCCCGGGGGCGGTGGAAGACCTTCAAGGCTGAGGGACGCCCGATCAGCTACTGGCGCCAGGGCGATCAACGCGGTTGGGAGAAGATTGCATGAAGCGGCTGATACTGCTGACGGTTCTGGGCCTGAGCGCCTGCGCCGCTGCGCCGGCCTCGGCGCCCGTGGCGAGCGCGTCGCCGCCGATCCAGTCGCTGCCGACCATCCCGCTGCCCGCGCCTTCGCCGCCGGACGCCTGCGGCGCGCAGGACCTGGCGTGGCTGGTCGGCCAGCCGCGCAGTCGCATCCCCGTGCCGACCGATCCGACCAAGCGGCGGGTCGCCTGCACCACCTGTCCGGTGACCATGGACTACCGCCCTGATCGGCTGAACATTTTCTTCGACGCCGAGACCGGCATCATCAAGGAAGTGAAGTGCGGCTGATTTGGGCGGTCACGGCGGTGGAAACGCGTGGTCGACGCCAGATCGACCTTGGCGTCGCCATGATCAGGCCCCAAGCTGGGCCGTTAGTTTTCGGGAGATGAGCATGGTCCGGCCGGCGGTGATGACGGGCGTTCTGGCGCTGCTGGCGGCCTGCGCGAGCGGCGGGGCCGCGACGCCGGCTCCGGCGCCGACGGCGACCGCCGCGGCGACCATCGCCTACGGCCAGAGGATCGCCGAACGCAGCTGCGGCGGCTGTCACGCGGTGGCGGAGGGCGCCAGCCCGCTCGGCGACGCGCCGCCGTTCCGCGCCCTGCATCGTCGCTATCCGGCGGGTGGCCTTCCGCAGCTTCTGGCTGAGGGCATGCTGCCGTCCGACAGCGCGCCGGAGGAGGGCTCCCAGGCGACGCATCCGCGTATGCCGACAGCCGTCCTGGACCCCGACGAGGTGTCCGCCCTGACCCTCTATCTGCGGAGTCTGGAACCGGCGAAGTAGGGGACATGTACCTTCAGGTACGTGTCCCCCAATCAAGCCGCCGCTGAATCTGGATTGGGGGACACGTACCTTCGGTACATGTTCCCGCCTACCCCTGCGCGGCCGTCAGTTGCTCGGCGATGGCCATCCATTCGGCTTCGGCCTTGTCGACCGACGCCTGGGCCTTGGCGCGCTTCTGGCCGAGGTCGGCCGCCTGGGCCGGGTTCTTCACATAGATCGCCGGATCGGCCAGGGCCGCGTCGATCTCGCCCAGCGCCTTGGTCGTGCGGATCACGACCGCCTCGGCGGCTTCCAGCTTGCGTTTCAGCGGCCCGACCTGGGCGGATGACGGGCGGGGCGGCGGCGGCGGGGCCAGCTTGACCGGCTCGGGCTCGGCGGCCTTGACCTGGGTCGGGGCGCGGGCGGCGACGCGGGCCTTGTCGATGACGAATTTGGCGTAGTCGTCCATGTCGCCGTTGAACGGCTTGATCGTGCCGTCGGCGGCAAGCCACAGGCGGTCGGCGACCAGCTCCATCAGCGAGCGGTCGTGGGTGATCAGGATCACCGCGCCCTCGTAGTCGTTCAGCGCGTCCAGCAGGGACCGGCGACTGTCGATGTCCAGGTGGTTGGTCGGTTCGTCGAGGATCAGCATATGCGGCGCGTCCATCGCCACCATG